>JBOIAH010000298.1:0-8405 GCA_050739055.1 Steroidobacteraceae bacterium
CCCGTGCGCCAGCCCTACATCGTGCAGGCCGCGAGCGCCGCCGAGGCGGCCAGCGCGGTGGCGCGCGTGGGCGGCAAAGTGACCGGGGACCTGTCCGTCATCCGCGCCGTCGGCGCCTTGCTCGATGAGCAGGAGCTGGCCGCGTTGCGCAGCGCGAACGTGCCGGAACTTGAGGTGTATGCGGACGCGGAAGTTACCGCGAGCTCCGCCCCCGGCACCCTGCCGGAGACCTATTACCCGAGCGAGGTCGCGGCCCAGGGGCTGCACGTCGGCGGTGTGACGGGCGTCGGAGTGACCGTGGCGGTGGTGGATTCGGGGCTGTGGAATCAGCACGGGCCGGATCAGAGCGCGCCCGGGCAGACGCGCAGCCGGGTGCTCGCTCAGTACGACGTGCTCGCCGCGAGCCGGGAGCCCGCGGGGACCCAACTATTCAATGGGCTGACCGCCGCGTTTGCATCCCACAGCACCAACATTGACGACCCGTACGGCCACGGCACCCACGTGTCATCGATCATCGCCAGCAGCGCGGTCGCGAGCACCGGCAACTTCCAGGGCGTGGCGCCGGGCGTCAACCTCGTGGCGGTGCGCGTGCTCGACAGCAACGGCGCGGGCAGCTACTCGAAGGTGATCGCCGGCATCCAGTGGGTCATCGACCAGAAGGCGCGCTACAACATCCGGGTGATGAACCTGTCGCTCAGCGCCCCGCCCAGCTCGTTCTACTGGCAGGACCCGCTCAACCAGGCGGTCATGGCCGCGTGGCGCGACGGCATCGTGGTGGTGGTGGCGGCCGGCAACCGCGGGCCGGCGCCGATGACCATCGGCGTGCCGGGCAACGTGCCCTACGTCATCACGGTCGGCGCGGTCACCGACAGCTACTACCCGATGCAGCCGAGCAAGTACAAGCTCGCTTCGTTCTCCTCAGTGGGCCCGACCTTCGAAGGTTTCCTGAAGCCCGAGGTGGTCGCCATGGGCGGACACATCCTCGCCTACGCGCCCGACGACGGCACCCTGGCGGAAGAGTTTCCGCAGTGGGTCCATCTCCCCTACGACGACTTCACGATGTCGGGCACGTCGATGGCGACCGCGGTGACGAGCGGCGTGGTAGCCCTCATGCTGCAGGTGAGCCCGTCGCTCACCCCGGATGAGGTCAAGTGCCGCCTGATGTCCGGCGCACACCCGGCGGTCAATGCCGATGGCACGCTCGCCTATCCGGTGTTCGAGCAGGGTGCCGGGCTCGTGAACGCGCACGATGCGGTCTACGGCAACGCGAGCGGCTGCGCCAACCAGGGACTGAACTTGGCGCTCGATCTGCTCGGCCGGCAGCACTACGGCGGTCGCGCCAACTATGACCGCTCCAGCGGCGAGTACTACATCATGGCCACGACCACTTCCGGCGCCACGAGCTCAGGTGGGCTCCTCGGCGGCGTTGGCGGACTCCTCGGCGGCCTGGGGTCGCTGGCGTCGCAGGTGCCGCTCGTCGGGCCGGTTCTCGGACAGCTGCTGTGGGGTGTCGAGCAGCTGGGAGACGGCCTCCTGTGGAACGGCAGCTATTCCTCGGCCAGCGGTTACACCTGGAGCAGCGGTTACACCTGGAGCAGCGGCTATACCTGGAGCAGCGGCTATACCTGGAGCAGCGGCTACACCTGGAGCAGCGGCTACCCGTGGAGCAGCGGCACCACCCAGAGCGCCGGCTATTCCACTCTCAATGTCCCGGCACAGCAGTAACCGGATGCGTGCCAACACCCCCGGGGCGGACAAAGGGGCGCCATGCGCACCCGCAGCGTCCTCGGCGCCTTCGTAGCGGGCTCATGGCTGTGCGCGGCAGGCGGACCGGCCCAGGCAGCCGCCCCTGTCCCGGCGGCGCCTCCGTTGTACTTCGAGCACCTGACGATGCGCGACGGGCTCTCGCAGAGCACCGTCGAAGGCATCCTGCAGGACTCGCAGGGCTACCTGTGGCTCGCGACCGAGAGCGGGCTGGATCGTTACGACGGTAACTCAATTCGCGTATACCGGCGCGAGCGCGGCAACCCGCACGCGCTGGCGAGCGATTACATCTGGACGATCGCCGAGGATGCGCACGCCGACCTGTGGCTCGCGACGGTCGGCGGCGGCGTCGCGCGCTGGGAGCGGCGCACCGACCAGTTCCAGCAGTTCCGGCACGACCCGGGCAAGCCCGACTCGCTCGCGAGTGATGCGGTGCGCACGCTGCTCATCGACAGCGCCGGACATATCTGGGTGGGCACGCTCGATCGCGGGCTCGACCTGCTCGATCCCGCCACCGGCCTCGCCCGGCACTTCCGCCACCGCGACGGCGATCCGCACTCACTGCCGGCCGATGCGGTGTTCGCGCTGTACGCCGATCATGCCGGGCGCGTCTGGGTCGGCACCGACGGGGGCCTGAGCCGCTACGATCCGGCCGCGGACGACTTCGTCAACTATGGCAGGTCCGCCGATGGCGCGGGGCTCTCCGACCTGCAGGTGCGCGCCATCCGCGAGGACCATACCGGCGCGTTGTGGATCGGCACGATGCACGGGGGACTGGACCGCCTCGAGCCCGGGACCGGCCGCGTGACCGCCTTCCGCCACGAACCGGCAAGCCCGCAGTCCCTGAGCAGCGACCGGGTGACCGCCGTCCTCGAGGACGATGCGCAGCGCCTGTGGGTCGCGACCCCCGAGGGGCTGAACCTCTTCGAGCCCTCCTCGCAGGGCTTCGTGCGCTACCGCAACGATGCCGACAATCCGCAGAGCCTGCGCGACAGTTACGTCATGTCGCTCTACCAGGACCGCGGCGGCGTGCTGTGGGTCGGTACGCGCTCGGCCGGCGCGAGCCACTGGAACCCCGACACCTGGCTGCTCGGGCATTACCGCAGCGCCGCGTTCCACGACACCGAGGTGTCGAGCTTCGCCGACGACGGTGCGGGACGCGTCTGGGTCGGGACGATCGGCGCGGGCCTCATCGAGATCGACACGCGCGGCGGGACCGAGCGCCGCTACGGACACGACACCGCGGCGCTGCGCCTCAGCGACGATCGCGTCATGGCCCTGCTGTATGACCAGAAGGGGAGTCTGTGGGTCGGGACCATGTCGGGCGGCCTCGACCGCCTGGATCTCGCCACGCGCGCCGTGCAGGTGTGGCGCGCATCGGCCGATCCCGCGACGCTGCCCGCCGACGGGGTCATGACGCTCTACCAGGACCGCAGCGGCCGGATCTGGGTGGGGACCTTTGGCGGCGGGCTGGCGAGCATCGATCCGGCGGGCGGGCGCGTGACCCGCTATCCGTTTGGCACTGACGCGCCAAACGCGCTCAGCGATGCGCACGCCAGTGCCATCGCCGAGGACGCGCTCGGGAATCTGTGGATCGGTACCGCGGGCGGCGGGCTCAATCTCCTCGAGCGGGCGAGCGGGCGCTTCTACCACTACCGCCGTGACGACCGCGACGCCGGCAGTCTCTCGGACGACACCGTATATGCACTGCACATCGATCAGCGCGGCGAGGTCTGGGTGGGCACCGCCAGCGGCGGACTGGATGAGGTCGTCGGCAGCTCGGTCGCGCCTGCCGCGGTTCGCTTTCGCAACTATGCGCACCTGTTGCCGAGCCAGGCCGTGTACGGCATCGAGTCCGACGGCGCCGGCAATCTGTGGCTGAGCACCGCGAACGGTCTGGTGCGGCTCGACCCGCGCACCGCAGGCGTCAAGGTATTCCACGAGTGGCACGGACTGCAGGGCGAGGATTTCAGCTACAACGCCCACTACCGGGAGCGTGACGGCACGCTGTTCTTCGGCGGCAACAACGGCTTCAACGCCTTCTCGCCCGCAGCGGTCAGGTTCAGCGCGCCGCCGGCACGGGTCGTGCTCACCTCCGCCGCGCGGCTCAACAAGCCGCTCCCGGAGCGCGACCTGCCGGGGCCGGGGCGTGCGCTGGCGCTCGCCTATGACGATAAGCTCGTCAGCTTCGAGTTCGCCGCGCTGGATTTCGCCTCCCCGGCGAACAACCGCTATTCCTACCGCCTGGACGGGTTCGATTCGGGCTGGATCGAGGCGGGCTCGCTGCACCGGGCGACCTATACCAACCTCGAGGCCGGCGACTACGTGTTCAGGGTGCGAGCCGCCAACGCCGACGGCGCCTGGAGCAGCGACGAGCTCACCGTTCCGCTGCACGTGGCGCCGGCGCCGTGGAATACGTGGGCGGCGCGTCTCGCGTACGCAGTCGCCATGCTGCTGCTCATCGCCTGGCTGTGGCGCCTGCAGAATGCGCGCCGCGCACGCGCCTTGCTCTACAGCCGCAAGCTCGAGCAGACGGTGCAGCAGCGCACCCACGAGCTGCAGGAGCGCAACGCGCAGCTGCAGGTGCTGTCGCGCGCCAAGAGCGAGTTCGTCGCCCGCATGAGCCACGAGCTGCGCACCCCGATGAACGGTGTGCTGGGCATGACCAGCCTGCTGCTCGACACGCGGCTTGATCAGGCGCAGCGCCGCTTCGCGCAAGGCATCCACCGCTCGGCCGACTCGCTGCTGGCGATCGTCGACGACGTACTGGATCTGTCCAAGATCGAGGCCGGCCGCCTGCAGCTCGATCCGACCGACGGCGAGCTCGTCGAGGTCGTCGAGCAGACCGTGGAAGTGCTGGCCGCGCGCGCCGCGGGCAAGGGCATCGAGCTGCTGTTCGATGCGCCGCTCGAGCCGCTGCCGCGCGTGCGGGTCGACGCGGTGCGCCTGCGCCAGGTGCTGATCAACCTCGGCGGAAATGCGGTCAAGTTCACGGAAGCGGGCGAAGTCACCTTCCGCGTCGTGCCGCTCGGGGAGACGCGCAGTGCGCAGGGTTCGGGCGATGAGCAGAGCGCGCACGGCGCACTGCGGGTGCGGCTGGAAGTTGCGGACACGGGCATCGGCATCGCGGCGGAGAACCAGCAGAAGATCTTCGAGCAATTTACCCAGGAGGACGCCTCAACCACCCGGCGTTTCGGCGGCACGGGGCTGGGGCTGGCGATCTCCCGGCAGATCGTCGAGCTGATGGGCGCGACGCTGCAGCTTGCGAGCGCGCCGGGCGCAGGCTCGACGTTCTCGTTCGAGCTGACGCTGCCGCTCGCCGCCGAGCAGCCGCGGCGCGCGGCACCGACTCCGCGCCTCGACGGCATGCGGGTTCTCGTGGCCGACGACAACGCGGCCGCGCGGGCCCTCATGGTCAACGCGCTGCGCACCTGGGGCGCGCGCCCCACCCAGGCGCAGTCCCTCGAGGTAGCGCTGAACGAGCTGCGTGGCGCCGCATACGAGGCCGTCATCATCGACGACCCGCTGCCCGACGGAGATGCGCAAGCGGTGCTGCGCCAGATCCACGCCGCAAGCACGGCTCGGCCGCGACTCATCCGCCTGGTGGGCTTTGCGAGTCTGACGCCCGTATCGGCCGGCGCCAGCCGCTTGCAGTGGTTCGACGCCGAGGTGACCAAGCCGCTGCGCCTGGTGCAGCTGCACGCGGCGCTCACCGGCCGGGGCGCAGCGGAGCAGGGCGCCGCGGGCGGGGCCGCCGGCTCGCCGGCGCAGCCGCTGCCGCAACTCGGCGGACGCGTCCTGGTCGTCGAGGATCAGCCGCTCAACTGCGAGGTGGCGCACGGCATGCTCGCCTCGCTCGGTGTTGGCGTGGAGACGGCGGCCAATGGACGCGAGGCACTCGAGCGGCTGCAGCTCGAGTCCTTCGACCTCGTGCTCATGGATTGCGAGATGCCGGTGATGGACGGCTTCTCCGCCACCAGGGCGCTGCGCCTTGGCGAGCGCGCGGGAAGGCGCCTGCCGGTCATCGCCCTGACCGCGGATGCGACCGCGGAGGGGCGCGCTGCCTGCCTGGCCGCCGGCATGGATGATCACCTGCCCAAGCCTTTCACGCGCGCTGCGCTGCAGGCGATGCTCAGGCGCTGGCTCCCGGCAGTCCCCGCCGGTCAGGCGCCGGCCGCCGCCGAGACGCCCGAGCGCGCGCCAGCGTCCGCCGCAGGTGCGGCAGCCGGGGCGGATCCGGCCGCGGATCTGCTGCTGGATCGCGCCACGCTCAATGCGCTGCGCGCGCTGCCGCGGCGCGGGTCGCAGCACATGCTGGGCCGCGTCGCCGAGGCGTACCTGACCGATTCGCAGCGCCTGATGGAGGCGATCGTACGCGCCATCGAAGCCGGGGAAGGCGCCGAGCTGGCGCGCGCCGCGCACGCCTGGCGCTCCTGCAACGGCAATGTCGGAGCGTCGCCCCTGGTGCGCCTGTGCGGTGAGCTGGAGAGCTGTGCCCGCGCCGGCGACCTCGAGACCGCGCGCGGGCTGCTGACGCAGGTGCATGGCCTGTATGCGCGCGTGAGCGAGGAGCTGCAGCATGAGGCGCAAAGATCCGCATGAGTGAGCAGGGACGCACCCGGATACTGGTCGCGGACGATGACGGCATGTTGCGCGAGATCGCCACCGCCATGCTGGACAACGCCGGCTTCGAGGCCGAAGCGGTCGCCAGCGGCGATGCGGCCCTCGCCGCATGCGCCCGGCGGATGCCGGACCTGGTGCTGCTCGACGTGGAGATGCCCGAGGGCAACGGTTACCAGGCGTGCAGCAACATCCGCGCACTGCCGGGCGGTCGCGACGTATCGATCGTGATGGTGACCGGGCTCGATGATCCGCTGTCGATCAACCTGGCGTATGACGCCGGGGCGACCGACTTCGTGGTGAAGCCGATCAACTGGGCGCTGCTGGCGCACCGCATCCGTTACGTGCTGCGCGGCGCGCGCGCCGTCGAGGCGCTGCGGCTCTCCGAGCAGAAGAATTCCGCGCTCCTGAAGGCGATCCCCGACGGCATCTTCCTGGTGAACTCCGCGGGAATGATCAGCCACTGCTTCTCACCCATCGCGGGCCTGGCCGCACCTGGGCAGGGCGCCGGCCCGCTGCACCTGAACGGGCTGATTCCGCACGACGCCCTGGTGCGCGCCATGGAGTGCCTCGATGCCACCCTGCGCGGGGCGCCGGCGGTCTTCGAGTTCGCGCTGCCGGAGAACCCGGCGGCGAGCCGGCACTTCGAATGCCGCTACCTGCCCAATGTCACCGGCCACGTGCTGGCCATCGTGCGCGACATCACGCCGCGCAAGCAGACCGAGGCGCACATTCACCGGCTGGCGTACTTCGACGCGCTCACCGGGCTGCCGAACCGCGAATGGATCGGCGAGTACCTGGTGCGATCGCTCGCCGAGGCCGCGCAGTGCGAGCGCAGCGTCGCGCTCCTGTTCGTGGACCTCGACCAGTTCAAGCGCATCAACGATACCCTCGGGCACGAGACCGGGGACGCACTGCTCAAGCAGGTCGCGGGCCGCCTGACGGCGGCGCTCGCCTACGCGGGCGCGAGCGCGCGGCTGGCGCGCGTCGGCGGCGATGAGTTCATCGTGGTGCTCACCGGACGCACCGACGTTACCGAGGCCGAGCAGGCGGCGCAGCGCGTGCAGTCCGCGCTCGCGGCGCCGTTCGTCCAGGGCGGGTACGAGTTCGTGGTGACCCCGAGCATCGGCATCGCGCTGTTCCCCGAGCACGGCGCAGATGCGCAGACGCTGCTCAAGAACGCGGATCTGGCGATGTACGAGGCGAAGGCGAGCGGCCGCAACCAGTTCCGCGTGTACGCCAGCGCGATCAACGCGCGCGCGGTCAAGCGCCTGTCGCTCGAGATGGAGCTGCGGCGCGCCTTCGAGTCGGGGAAACTCGAGGTCTACTACCAGCCGCAGTACGACGCCCACAGCCTGCGGCTGGCCGGCGCGGAGGCGCTGCTGCGCTGGTTCCATCCGCACCGCGGGCAGATCCCGACCGCCGACTTCGTGGCGGTCGCGGAGGAGACCGGCCTGATCGGGGAGATCGGGCGCTGGACTCTGCAGCAGGTGTGCCGCGACCTGCGCCAGTGGCGCGGCGCGGGGCTCGCCGTGCCGTCGATCGCCGTGAACGTGTCGGGGCGGGACTTCATGCGCCCGGACGTGCTGCTGCGGCTCTCCCGAGTGGTCGAGGAGGCACATCTGCCGGCATCGCTGTTCGAGCTGGAACTGACCGAAGGGGTGCTGATGCAGGACGTGGAGAGCGGGCGGCGCTCGCTGGCCGCGCTCAAGGAGTTCGGCTTCGCGCTGGCGGTCGATGACTTCGGCACCGGCTACTGCTCGCTCAACTACCTGAAGCGCTTCCCGCTGGATACCCTGAAAGTGGATCGCGCTTTCGTGAATGACATCACGGTTGATGCGGATGACGCCACCATCGTGCGCGCGATCATCGGCCTCGGGCACAACCTCAACCTCAAGATCGTGGCCGAAGGCGTCGAGACGCCCGAGCAGCTGCAGTTCCTGCGCGCCGCGAGCTGTGACCTGGTGCAGGGGTTCCTCATGAGCCAGGCGGTGCCGGCCGGCACCTTCATGGAGCTGATC
>JBOIAH010000299.1:0-4821 GCA_050739055.1 Steroidobacteraceae bacterium
GATGGTGCGTTGCTCGCCCCAGTATCGGAAGTTCGACGCCACGCCGAGCGGCAGCCGCGTCACGGCGCGCCGGAAGTGCTCGTGGTTCCTCGTCATGACTCTTGCCATGGCTTCACTCCCTCCAGCAGCCCCCCGGAACTCCGCTATACAATCATATAGTTTTCTGGGGTAAAATTAAACACTCATATAAATTCACCGGATCGTGCCCATGACCTCCCCCATCCCCCGGCCCGCCGAAGCCGCCCCGACCGCGGCGCCGCGCGCGCTGCCGGCCTGGGTGTACAACCACCCCGAGATGACCCGCCTCGAGTGCGAGCGGATCCTGAAGCCGAGCTGGCAGATCGCCTGCCACGTCAGCCAGATTCCCCGCGCCGGCGACTACGTCACCTTCGAGCTGGCGAGCGACAGCGTGATCGTGCTGCGCGAGCCGGGCGGCGCGATCCGGGCGCTGCGCAACGTCTGCCGCCATCGCGGCACGCGTCTGCTCGAGGGAACCGGCCGGTGTGCCGGGCGCATCACCTGCCCGTACCACGGCTGGACTTACCGCTATGACGGCTCGCTGCTGGCCACCCCCGCCCGCGAAAGCTTTCCCGACCTCGAGCTGCGCGAGCACGGGCTCGATGCCGTGCGCGCGGAGGTCGCGCTGGGTTTCGTATGGGTGTGTCTGGGCGCCGAGGCTCCGCCGCCGCCCGCGCAGACGTGGGCGCCCCTCATGGAGGAGCTGGCACCCTATCGGTTCGCGGAGCTCGTTCCGACGCAGCCGCTCTTCCAGGAGGAGTGGCAGGTCGACTGGAAGATCGCGATGGACAACTATCTGGAGTCCTACCACGTGCCGATCGGTCATCCCGGCCTCAGCCGCATGTTCAGTCCCGACTACGAGGATCAACGCGGGGTTCCCGGCATTGGGCGCGGCATCAGCTGGATGCGCGAGGCACCCTCGCCGCGCTGGAGCGAGCGTATCTATCAGAAGTACGTGGGCGAGGTGACGGCGCCGCATCTGCCGGAGCGAGAGCGCCGCAGCTGGCGCTTCTACAGCTACCTGCCCAACCACGGCATCGACATCTTTCCCGAACAGGTCGATTTCTTCCAGGTGCTGCCGCGCGGACCCGGCAAGGCACTCGTCAGGAGCGCCTCCTTCGGTGTGCCCGACGAGCGGCGCGAGATGCGCCTCATCCGCTGGCTGGGCAACCGCATCAACATACAGGTCAACAACGAGGATCGGGAGCTGTGCGAGCGTCTGCAGCGTGGCATCGCCGACAGCCACTACCGGCCCGGGCCGCTGTCGCAGCTCGAGACCTGGATGCTCGAATTTCACGATCTGCTGCGCGCGCGCATACCCGAGGTGCGTCTGTCGAGCGCGCCGGCGCGTTTCGCGTAAGCGTCCGCCGGCGGCGTTACGTGTCCACACCGGCTGCAACCGCTGCCCGCTCCGCCCCCGCGAACGGTTCTCGCCCCGGGCGCGTGCGAGCGCGGCAGCGACTGATCGAGGCCTGCATCTCCGCGCTGCACATCTACGGGCCCTCGCGGACCACCGTGAGCCGCGTGGTGGCGCTCGCCGACCTGTCGCCCGGCATCGTGCGGTTCTATTTCCACTCCAAGGCGGCGATGCTGGTTGCCGCGCTGGAGTATCTCGCCGCCGAGTTCGAGGAGCGGGTGCTCAAGCCGGTCGCGGCGCGCAGGCACTCCCCGGTGGTGGCGCTTGGCCTGCTGGTCGAGTTGTATCTCGACGCCGAGATCGCCAGCCCGCGCAAGGTGTCGGTCTGGTATTCGTTCTGGGGCGAGGCGAGCTCGCGCCAGGAGTATCTCGACATCTGCGGCCAGAAGGACGAGGACTTCGCCGCGCTGGTCCGCGAGCTCACCCGTGAGCTGATCAAGCAGGCCGGCGCCAGGCATCTCGATGCCGACGGCGTGGCGCTGGGGCTGATCGGGGTGCTCGAGGTGCTGTGGCAGGGGATCGCCTTCCAGAGCGAGGAGAACCTCGAGCGGCGCGCCCTGGTGGGTCGCGCCCTCGCCTACCTGCGCTCGGTGTTTCCGGGACAGTTCCCCGGTCCGGTGCGGGAGCGGCCGCGCCGCCCGGCGCCGGCGCACCGCTAGTCATACCGTGCCGCGGGTTTATCCCGCACAATAGCCGCGGGTTGAGGGACGAAACGCGCACATCATGAGAACAACCGGAAGCGCGGGCCGCTGGCTCATCATCCTGCCGCCGCTGCTGTTCCTGCTGCTGTTCTTCCTGGTTCCGTTCGCCTTCGCCTTCAAGATCAGCTTCGCGCAAGCCGCGGCCCACGTCCCGCCGTTTACCGACGTCGTCTCGTTCACGCGCGATCATCACCTGCAGCTGTCGGTGAGCCTCGCGAACTACCGCTACCTCTTCACCGACGAGCTCTACGGCGTCGCCTACCTGTTCTCGCTCAAGACCGCGTTCTTCTCGACGCTGGTGTGTCTCGCCCTCGGCTACCCGATGGCGTATGCGATCGCACGCGCGCCGCGCAGCACCCAGGGGCTGCTGCTCTTGATCATCATGCTGCCGTTCTGGACCTCGTTCCTGCTGCGGGTGTACGCGCTCGAGGGCATCATCCGTGACAACGGCCTCTTGAACACCGTGTTGCTGCACCTGGGTGTCATTCATGAGCCCCTCAGGCTCATGCGCACCAACCTCGCCGTGTACCTCGGAATCATCTACTCCTACCTGCCCTTCATGGTGCTGCCGCTGTTCGCCACCCTCGAGAAGCTCGATCCCACGCTGCTCGAAGCCGCCGCCGACCTGGGCAGCCCCCGGTGGCGCGCATTTCTCGACATCACGCTGCCGCTGTCGGTCCCCGGAGTCATGGCCGGCTCGATGCTGGTGTTCATCCCGGCGGTGGGCGAGTTCGTCATTCCCTCGCTCCTCGGCGGACCCAACAACCTGATGATCGGGCGCGTGCTGTGGGATGAGTTCTTCGGCAACCACGACTGGCCGGTGGCGGCCGCGGTGGCCATCGCTTTTCTGCTGCTGCTGGTCGGGCCGATCGCCGTGTACCAGTACTACAACGTGCGGCAGCTGGAAGCCTGACCCGCCATGGAACGGCGCTCCTCGCCGCTGCTGTTTTCGGTGCTGTGCTTCGGCATCGCGATCCTGTACATCCCGATCCTGGTGCTGATCGGCTACTCGTTCAACGCATCCCCGCTGGTCAACATCTGGGGCGGTTTCTCCACCGCCTGGTACGCCGAGCTGTGGCACAACCGCCAGCTGCTCGATGCGGCGTTGCTGTCGCTCGAGGTGGCGGTCAGCGCCTCCACCGCAGCGGTGGTGCTCGGCACCCTGGCGGCGATCGCTCTGGTGCGCTTTGCGAGATTCCGCGGGCGGCTGCTGCTCACCGGCATGGTGAACGCTCCGCTGGTGATGCCGGAGATCATCACCGGCATCACCCAGCTGCTGCTGTTCGTTTCGATGATGCAGCTGTTCTCCTGGCCGCATCGCGGCTTCACCACCATCGTCATCTCGCACGTGACCTTCTGCACCGCCTACGTGACCATCACCGTGCAGGCCCGCCTGCAGGGCGCCGACCGCTCGCTGGAAGAGGCCGCCATGGACCTGGGCGCAGGACCGGCGCGCGCGTTCCTGCAGATCACCCTGCCGATCATCGCCCCGGCGATCATCTCCAGCTGGCTGCTGTCCTTCACGCTGTCGCTCGATGACCTGGTCATATCCAGCTTCGTATCCGGCCCCGGCGCGAGCACCCTCCCCATGGTCATCTACTCGAAGGTCAAGCTGGGAGTGAGCCCGGACATCAACGCGCTGGCGAGCCTCATCGTGTGCCTCGTGGGGGTGTGCATCATCGCCGCCGGCTTGGCGATCCGGCGCGGCGAGCGCCGCCGCGTGCTCGAGGCGCAGCTCGCCCACACCTAGAGCTCCGTCTTGATGCGCGTCCAGGTGCGCGTGCGGATCCGCTCCAGCGTCGGCGCGACCTCCCCTGACTGATAGAGCCGCGCCTCGATGGCCGGCGTCGGGTAGATCGTCGGGTCGTTGAGAATCTGCGGGTCGACGTAGGGGTCGGCGGCGCGATTGTCGTTGCCGTAGTGGATCTCGTTGGTGATAGCGGCGATCACGCGCGGCTCGAGGATGAAGTTGAGGAACTTGAGCGCGTTTTGCGGGTGCGGCGCATCCGCCGGGATCAGCAGCGCATCGTAGGTGCCATTGGCGCCTTCCCTGGGCACGGTGAAGGCGAGCGGCACTTCGACCCCGGCGGCCTGGGCGCGCGAGCGCGAGGTAGCATAGTCCGCTGACCACGACATGGAGATGCAGAACTCGCCGTTGATCAACCCGTTCATGTACTCTGAGGAGTCGAAGGCCTTGATGTAGGGCCGCACGGCGAGCAGCAACTGCTGCGCCTTCTGGTAATCCTCGGGGCGGGTCGTGTTGGGATCGAGGTGCAGGTAGTTGAGCGCCAGCTGCAGCACATCCTCCGCGGAGTCGAGGAATGACACGCCGCAGCCGGCGAAGCGCGCGATGATCTCGGGCCTGAAGATCATGTCGAGACTGTCGACCGGGGCGTCGGGCATGCGCGCCTTGATCATGGCGACGTTGTAGGCGAAGCCGTTGACGGCGTGCAGGTAGGGCATCGCATAGCGGTTGCCCGGATCGGCGGCGGCCTCGATCGCGAGCACGTGCGGGTCGAGGTTCTTCCAGTTCGGGAGCTTGGAGCGGTCGAGCGGCTGGTAGATGCCGGCCTTGATCTGGCGGGCGAAGTAGTCGGTCGCGGTGCTCACCACGTCGTAGCCCGAGTCCCCCGCCATCATCTTCGCCTCGAGGGTCTCGTCGGAGTCGTAGGTGTCGTACTCGAT
>JBOIAH010000300.1:0-1661 GCA_050739055.1 Steroidobacteraceae bacterium
CCGTGGCGTCGTCCACGTAGTTTCCCAGCGCCCCGCCGCTGCGCGCACGCGCCGAGCCGAAAAACACCACCGTGCCAGTGACCTGCGCCTCACTGAAGGCGCGCAGCGGTGCCAGGTACTCCGCGACGATGCGCACCGGGCGGCCTTCGTCCGAGTCGATGAATTTCGGATCGTGGTAGGCCAGCGGGGAGGTTTGCGTCATGAACCGATGCTCCGCAAAAAGGGCGGCGCGGCCGCGCGGAGCGCTAGTGTGTCAATTCCCGGCGGGCCCGTCATCCGCCCGCGCGCGGCGTGGACGGCGGTGCCGGGACCAGTCCGCTGGCCGGGGCTGCCGCGCGCGTTCACAATGCCGGGCGGTGGATGCGACATCGGCGTTGCGCTGTGGTGGCAGAGCGGTGGCACCGCCGCTCGCCGCCGTGCTCATGACGGCCGTGCTGGGCGCGCCCACCGCGGCCGCGGCGCAGCTGCCGCCCCTCGGCGCCGAGACTTCGCTGCTCGTCGTCGCGCCGCATCCGGATGATGAGACCCTGTGTTGTGCCGGAGTCATCCAGCGCGTGGCGCAGGCCGGCGGGCGCGTGAGCATCGTATGGATCACGAGCGGGGATGCCTCCGAGCTCGACCTGCTGCTGATCGAGACGAGCTTATTTCTGCGACCCGGAAAGGCGCGCGATCTCGCGGTGCGCAGGATGCGCGAAGCGCGCGCCGCGGCGGTGGTACTCGGCGTGCCGGCCGGCGGGCAGGTGTTCCTCGGGTACCCCGACCGTGCGGTCCTGGAGCTGCTGACCGGGCACTACACGACCGCCTACAGCTCCAGGTTCACGGCCGCCGACGCGGTCCCTTACCCGGAGGCGTTGTTTCCCGGTCATCCCTACAGCGGGGCGAGTCTCGAGCGCGACTTGGGCGCAGTGCTCGAGCGCGTGCGTCCGACGCTGGTCCTGGCACCGAGCCCGCGCGACACCCATCCGGATCACCGCGCGACGGGCCTGCTTACCCAGCGCGTCATGACCCGCCGCGGGGAAGCGGCGGCGCTGCGCTACTGGATCGTGCACGGCGACGAGGGTTGGCCCAGCCCGCGCGGGCTGTATCCGGGCCTGCCGCTGACCCCCGCTCTGCGCGACCCGCGCGCCGCCTGGACGGCCTTTGAGCTCACGCCCGAGCAGGAAGACCGCAAGCTCACCGCGTTGCGCGCTTACCGCACGCAGATGCAAGTGATGGCGCCGTTCCTGCTCGCGTTCGTGCGCACCAGCGAATTATTCAGCGCCGCTCCCTGAACGCCCGCGGTGCGCGCCCTCAAGGAGGACCGGGCCGGCGCCAGCCTTCCAGCCAGCGATCGAGTGCGCCGGCGATTTTCTCGCGCAGCCGGTCGAGCCGGGCGCG
Organism: Steroidobacteraceae bacterium; assembly: GCA_050739055.1. GTDB lineage: Bacteria > Pseudomonadota > Gammaproteobacteria > Steroidobacterales > Steroidobacteraceae > 13-2-20CM-66-19. The sequence continues at coordinate 1,378 of JBOIAH010000300.1, forward strand.
CTGCGGCCAGTTGCGGCGGCTGAGAGCCTGCGAGACCTGCAGGTCGCCGGCGAACAGCGCGGCGGCGGCATTGGCCACGTCCCGGTCGGCCACCTCCTGGTTCGCCTCGAGGTTCCACTTGAAGCTCCACCGGTCCAGGTTGCTCGAGCCGATGGACACCCAGTCGTCGCACAGGATCATCTTCGCGTGCAGCATGCTCGGCTGGTACTCAAAGATCTTCACGCCGTTGCGCAGCAGCTTGCCGTAGAAGCGGCGCGCCGCGTGGCGCACCCACGGATGATCGG
>JBOIAH010000301.1:0-3434 GCA_050739055.1 Steroidobacteraceae bacterium
GGTCCGCGGATGCTGCCGGGAGCCAAGTCGCTGCGCAGCCGTACGAACACCGGCGCGCGCAGTGCCCCGGCCGGCGTCCACTCGCTGTAGGTGACCTCGGCGATCAGCTTAGGGTTGAGCCAGGTCGTCGGCCGATGCAGCGGCGGCGGCTGCGCGAACGGGGAGTCCTTGCGCTCGAGCTTCGCGGTACGTGCGAGCAGGCCGGCGATCGCCTCATCGTCCAGCCCCGAGCCGACGTGCCCCGCGTAGCGCAGCTGCTTGCCCTGCCAATAGCCGAGCAGCAGCGCGCCGAGCGGCTCGCGCGCGCCCTTGCCGCGCGTGTAGCCGCCCACCAGGAACTCGGCCGACTGCGCCGCCTTGAATTTGAGCCAGGCCCTGGAGCGCTGCCCGGGCTGATAGGCACTGTCGAGGCGCTTGGCCACGACGCCCTCGAACCCGTGGCCGAGCGCCGCGCCGTAGAGCTGCTCGGCGTCGGCAGAACTGTGCACCCGTTGCAGGTGCGCGGACGGTGCCAGGCACTGCGCGAGATAACGGTGCCGGTCGCGATAGGGGGCGGGGCGCAGGTTGAGGCCCGCGAAGTGCAGCAGGTCGAAGCACACCAGCACCACCGGGGAGGTGCGTTGCGCGGCGGCGATCTCCGCCGCGCTCTTCAATTGCGCGCGGTTCTGCAGCGCGTTGAAGGACGGACGTCCGGCGGCATCGAGGGCGACGATCTCGCCGTCGAGGATCAGCTGCCCCCCGGGCTGGGCCGCGAGCTCGGTGGCGAGCTCGGGAAAGAACGGCGTGAGATCGAGCCCGCGCCGCGACCGCAGGCGCACGCTCGTGCCCTCAACCAGCGCGATCACGCGGTAGCCGTCCATCTTCGGCTCGTAGCGCCATTGCGGGTCGGAGTGCGGCGGCGCAGCGCCGCTCTCCGCCAGCATCGGCTTGAGCTCACGCGGAAAGGACTCGGCGGGTCCGCTCGGCGCGAGCTCGGCGGCCGCGAGCCGCGCGGGGACCGTGCCGGTCTGCATCTCATCGAGCGTGACTCCGGAGACCACCGAGGCGCTGTTCGCCAACACCTCGTTCGGCTGCGCGAAGCGATCCTTGTGCTTCATGAGAAGCCACTGATTGCCGGTGCGGGTCTTCACCAGCGTGAACGACCCTTTGAGCTTCTCACCGCACAGGAAGAAGCTCAGCTTCCCGGCGGCGAGCTCTCCGCGCACGCGCGCCTCGGCCTGCGCCCGATCCGCGAACGAGTACCGGCCGCCCTCGTCGGGCGAGTACACGCCGCAATCCCACACGATCACGTTGCCCGCGCCGTACTGCTTCTCCGGGATCACGCCCTCGAAGGAGGCGTAGTCGAACGGGTGGTCCTCGACCTCGACCGCCATGCGCTTGTCGCTGACATCGAGCGATGGCCCCTTGGGAACCGCCCACGACTTGAGCACGCCGTCGAGCTCGAGCCGAAAGTCATAGTGGAGTTGCCGCGCCGCGTGTTTCTGTACGACGAACAGCAGCGGACCGTGACGCGCGCCCGCGGCCTTCGCCGGCGGCTCGGGGGTGCGCGTGAAGGTGCGCTTGGCGGCGTAGCGTTCCAGGAGGCGCTTGGGCACGGACAAATGGTACCGCGAGTGTCCGGCACGCACCCTTCAGATCAGAGAGTCGATCCAGGCGGCGAGCCGCCGCAACACCTCGCTCCTGACTTCGGAACTCTCGCGCCCGGTGCGGGCTGGAACATGGAAGGAATGGTCCGCCTCCTGCACCCGGCTCCAGGTCGCGCGGGCACCCAGTCGCTCCACCAGCGACCGAAGCAGCGCCCCGTCGGCCAGCGCATCGCGCGTGCCTTGCAGGAAGAGCATGGGCAGGTGCACGGCGAACAGGTGTTGCGCGCGAGTGTCGGCCGGATTCCCGGCGGGATGCAGCGGGAAGGCGAGGAACGCGAGACCGCGCACCCCGGCGAGCGGCTCACTCGCCTGCGCCTGGGAGGTCATGCGGCCGCCGAACGAGCGGCCGCCGGCAAACAGCGGCAGCGCCGGGGCGAGAGCGGCCGCCTGGGCGACCGCCGCCCGCACGGTCGCGTGGCACAGCGGCGGGGGATCCGGCCGCCGCGAGCCGCGCTCCATGTAGGGAAACTGGTAACGCAGGGTGGCGATGCCGAGCGCGGCGAGTCCGTCGGCGACGGCGCCCATCGAGGCGTGCCGCATGCCGGCGCCGGCGCCATGCGCCAACACGTAGCAGGCGCGCGCGGCGGACGTCGCGGGCAGCTCCCACAGCGCCGACACCTGCACGCCACTTGCGACTGTCAGTGTCAGGGGACGGGTCGTCGTAAGGGCCTGTCAGCGCTGGTGCGAGGTGGCGGTCTGGCCGAACAGCACTTTCCTCACCTCGTCGGTCACCGGCCGGCTGTACGACGGCTCGACATCCGCGTAAGCGCGCACCGTCGCGGGCCGGTTGCGGATGCTCTCGAACCAGCGGCGCAGGTGCGGAAAGTCGGCGAGATTCTGCCCGTGGCGCTCGTGCGGCACGATCCACGGATAGCAGGCCATGTCAGCGATCGAGTACTCGCCCGCGACGTACTCACCCCTGGCCAGCTGCCCGTCGAGCACTCCATAGAGCCGGTTGGTCTCCTTCGTATAGCGCTCGATGGCATAGGGCAGCTTCTCGGGCGCGTAGTGGACGAAGTGGCCGTTCTGGCCCGCCATGGGGCCGAGGCCCCCCACCTGCCAGAACAGCCACTGCAGCACCCGGGCGCGTGCGCGCAGCTCGGCGGGGAGAAATAGGTGAGTCTTCTCGGCCAGATACAGCAGGATGGCGCCGGACTCAAACAGTGACAGCGGCTCCCCGCCCCCGTGCGGCTCGTGATCGACGATCGCCGGAATGCGGTTGTTAGGGGAGATCGCCAGGAACTGCGGCCTGAACTGCTCGCCCTTGCCGATGTCCACGGGGATGATCCGGTAGGGGAGGCCCGCTTCCTCCATGAACAGCCTGATCTTCAGTCCGTTGGGCGTTCCCCAGTAATACACGTCGATCATGCGCGCTCTCCGTGAATCGGTCCGATCTTCCATCAATGGGCAGGCGCAGGCGCGTCGCCGTGTCCGTGCGTCTCGCCGGCCGGTGGCGCCGCGCGTCCTTCATGGCCGTGATCGGCGCCGATGAACATGTACATCGCCGGGACCACGAACAGCGTGAACAGGGTCCCGATCGAGAGGCCCGTGAACAGCGTGAGACCCATGTGGCGCCGGCCCGCCGCGCCCGCACCCGAGGCGATCACCAGCGGCACCATGCCGAACACCATGGCCGCGGTCGTCATCAGGATCGGACGCAACCGTACCGCCGCCGCCGCCTCGATCGCGGCGAGCTTCCCGTGGCCGGCGCGCTGCAGCTCGTTGGCGAACTGCACGATCAGGATGCCGTGCTTGCTCACGAGGCCAAGGAGCGTCACGAGTCCCACC
>JBOIAH010000302.1:0-1466 GCA_050739055.1 Steroidobacteraceae bacterium
GGCGAACCCCCCGTGGGGCTCGAAGTAGCGCAACGCGGCGGCGTGCAGGCCGGGCTCGGCCCGCACGGGTAGTCCGGCGCCCGTCACGCGCTCCTCTTCGCTCCACACCTCAGCAATGCACGCGCGCTCCGGCCGGATCGATGAAGGGGGGCCGGACGACCCGCGCTTCGATCGACTTTCCCAAGTAATGCACGCGGACCGTTTCGCCCGCCCGCTGCGCTCCCCCCTTGAGCATGGCGAGGGCGACCGGGTGGCCCAGCTCCGGGCTCATGCAGCTCGAGGTCACGCGCCCTTCCGCGCTCGCCGGCGCCGGGCGCGGCGCAATCTGCGCCCCCACCGGCAGCAGCGTGCGCCCGTCGAGCGGCGTAAGACCCACGACCTGCAGCCGCTCAGGATCACGCGCCGCCGGCCGCGAGAGCGACCGGCGCCCGACGAAGTTGGCCGCCTTGCGCTCGATGCCGCGCGCCAAGCCCACATCAGCGGGGAGCGTCGTGCCGTCGGTGTCGGTGCCGATGTGGAGATAGCCCTTCTCCACGCGCATCACCTGCAGCGCCTCGATGCCATACAGCTCCCCGCCCACTTCGCAGGCGCACGCCCACAACCGCGCGAGCAGGGCAGCGGCGTGATCGGCCGGCAGATTCACTTCGTAGCAGAGCTCACCGCTGAAGCTGGCGCGCAGTACCCGCAGCGGCACGCCGTCCAGCGCGCTGTCCTTGATCGTCATGTGCTTCATCGCGGCGGGCGCGAGCGAGCCCTCGAAGCCTGCCTGCGACAGCCATTCCCAGGCGCGGGGGCCGCTGACGGTGGCGTTGGCCCAGCGCGAGGTCACCGGGGTGATGAGGACCTGAAGCTGCGGATACTCGCACTGCAGCCATTCCTCGAAAGCCGCCGCGGTGCGCTCCGCACCGGCGCTCGTGGTGTTGACCCAGAAGTGTTCGTCCCCTAAGCGCGCCACGATGCCGTCGTCCACCAGCGTGCCGTTCTCGTTCAGCAGCAGGCCGTAACGCGCCTGGCCGATCGCGAGCGTCGACATCGTGCCGACGTACATGAGATCGAGAAAGCGCCCGGCATCGGGCCCGAAGACTTCGAGCTTGCCAAGCGGGGATCCATCGAGAAGTCCGGCGCTGTTCCTCACCGAGCGCACCTCGCGCAGCGCCGCGGCCTCGAGCGTTTCCCCGCTGCGCGGGTAGGCGGCCGGGCGGCACCAGTCCCCGAAGTTCTCGAACAAGGCTCCGTGCGCGGCATGCCAGGCGTGCGCGGGCAGGCGCTTCACCGGCCGATACAGCGCCCCGACGCGCCTCCCGGCGATCGCCCCGAGTGTCACGGGCGCAAACGGCGGACGAAAACGCGTCGTGCCCACCTGCGCGGCAGGCTGGCCGGTGTACTCCCCCATCAGCGCGAGCGCGTTGATGTTGCTGGTCTTGCCCTGGTCGGTTCCCATCCCGGTCGTGGTGTAGCGCTTGAGG
>JBOIAH010000303.1:0-4807 GCA_050739055.1 Steroidobacteraceae bacterium
GTGCTCGCCGGTCCCGGGGACCGGCGCGACGAGGACCTGGTGGCGATCGCACGGGCCGCGGCGGGCCGCTTCGATCACTACATCTGCCGCCGCGACGACGGCCTGCGCGAGCGCGGGTCGGACGAGGTGCCGCGCATCCAGGCGGCGGCGTTGCGCGCCGCGGGGGTGCGCGACGAGGCGATCTCCATCATCCCGGACGAACAGCAGGCGATCGAGGCGGCGCTCAACATGGGGCAGCCGGGCGATCTCATCCTGATTTTCGCCGACGCGCTGGTGCGCTCCTGGAAGCAGATCACGAAGTTCAAACCCGCGGGTAGCGCGCACCCGAGTGCGTCCGGGCAAAGCGCGGCGCCGGCGCAGTCGCGCCGGGGAGAGGACGGCCATGGTGCCGCGCATCCCGTGCCGGCGCTCGGTTTCGAGGGCCTGAGGGCAGGGGATGCCGGTGCCCCCGCGGTCAGCCTCGAAGGCCTGATCCGCGATGAGCGCGGCGTGCGGGTCGCGCCGGAGGCGGAAGACTGAACGCCCCCCACGCGCTGCCGTTCGATTCCTCGCGGCGTCTCACCGGCGCCAACCTGTTCTTCGCCTCCACCGGTGCGGTGCTCGAGGCGGCGGGGATCAGCGTCGATGAGGTGCTCATCGAGGGCTGGCGCGCGCGCGTCCTCAGGGCCCGCGCGCAGCTCGGCTGGACGGCGCCGGGCGTGGTCGCGCGCCGGCACGCGCGCGGGGTGTCGTTCGCACTGGCCGCGCCCTGCGACCGGCTGATGGCCGCCACGGAGGTCAACGAGTGGGCCCTGTGCGCGGCGCTCGTGGCGCACGATCCGGATCGCTGGAGCGGGCTCGGGGCGGCGCTCGCCGCCGATGCGCTCGAAGACACGGCGGACCCGCAGGTCTTCGACGCCCCGGTGCTGGATGAGACTGCGGCGCTGGCCCGCTTCGGGCGCCTCGCGCACCGCCAGGCACGCCCGGATCTCACCGCGCTGCTCGCCGCCGCGGCGACGCGCGAGCTGCCGCACGTCCTGGATGATGACACGCTGACCCTGGGCGCGGGCGCTCGCGGGCGCGACTTTTCCCTTGCCGCCCTGCCGCGGGTCGCGGGCGCGCCGTGGAATGAGTTGGGCGATATCCCGACGGCGCTCGTGACCGGCTCGAACGGCAAGACGACCACGGTGCGCTTGCTGGCCGCCTGCGCGCGCGCCCACGGCTGGCCGGCCGCTTACTGCTGCACCGACGGGGTGTTTCTCGACCGGGAACTGCTCGCGGCGGGGGACTACGCGGGACCTGCGGGCGCGCGCCGGGTAATGCGCGAGCGCGGCGCTCTGGCCGCCGTCGTGGAGACCGCCCGCGGCGGGATCCTGCGCCGCGGCCTCGCGCTGTCGCACGCGCACGTCGCGGTGGTCACCAACGTGAGCCCGGATCACTTCGGCGAGTACGGAATTGACGATCTCGAGGCTCTCGCCGATGCGAAGCTCACGGTCGCCGGGGTCGTGATTCCCGGCGGACTGCTGGTGCTGAACGCCGACGATGCGCGGCTGGTGGCGAAGGCGCCCCAACTTGCCGGCCGCTTCGGCCGCTCCCCACCGCTTGGCTGGTTCGCGCTGGACGATGCGGCGCTGCTGCGCGAGCATCGCGCGCGCGGCGGCTCCACCTGCGGCGCGCGCCACGGGCGACTCATCCTGAGCCACGCCGGTGCCGGGCACGACCTGGGAGCCATTGCCGCCATGCCCCTCACCATCGAGGGGAGCGCGCACTACAACATCGCCAATCTCGCAGGATCCGCGCTCGCCGCGGTAGCGCTCGGCATCGCGCCGGCGACCATTGCGGCGGTGTTCGCGCGTTTTGGGCAAAGTGCCGCGGACAACGTGGGCCGCATGATGCGCTTTGATGTCGGGGGCGTGCGGGTGCTGGTGGACTACGCGCACAACCCGCAAGGGTTGCGGGGTCTGCTCGAGGTAGCGCTGCACCTCAAGGGCGGTACGGGGCGCCTGGGCGTCCTGCTCGGCCACGCCGGCAACCGCCAGGACAGCGAGCTCGAGGCGCTGGCGCACGTGGCCGCGGAATTTCATCCCGATCTCATCGTGGTGAAGGAGAACGAGGCGCACCTGCGGGGCCGGGAACCGGGCGAGGTCCCGCGCCTGATCCGCGCGGCGCTTCTGCACGCGGGTCTGCCGGAGTCGGCGCTGCCCGTGCGGATGAGCGAGCTCGAAGCGGCGCGCTGCGCGCTCGAGTGGGCGCGGCCCGGGGATGTGCTCGCGCTGCCGGTGCACTCCGCCGCGGCGCGCACCGCGGTGCTGGCGCTGCTCAGTGCCCGCCGGTGAGCGTGCTGTAGCCGTTCCAGATGATCTCGATGCCGATGCACATGAGAATGAAAGCGGACAGCCGCACCAGCACTTCGAGCCCGGTCGCACCGAGCAGCCGGGCGATGGTCTCGGCGAAACGGTAGGCGAGATAAATGGTGACGGCGATGGCGACGAGCCCCAGCAGGGCGCCGCTGGCGTGCTCCGTCAGCAGCGCCAGCTGCGGGATGCCGGCGGGCTTGCGGCTGCCGATGGTGATGGCGACCGACATGGAGCCCGGACCGACGGTGAGCGGCATGGTGAGGGGATAGAAGCTGCCGACCTTCCTTCCCGCTCGCCCCTCGATACCCGAGCCGGCGTGATCCGACCATTGCTCCTGCGTAAGCAGCTTCCAGCCGAGCGCTGCGACCACGAGTCCCCCGGCGATGCGCACCACCGGCAGTTCAATGCCGAAGAATTCCAGCAGATAGGGCCCGAGTGCCATCGAGCCCAGGAGCAGCACGAAGCCGTTGATGGCCGCCTTGCGAGCCAGCACCCGCCGCTCTGCGCTTGGCAGACTCGCGGTCAGACTCAGGAAGAATGGGGCGCTCTCGATCGGGTTGACGATGGGAAAGAGCCCGGCGAAGGTCAGCAGGAACGCGGTGACCACGCCGTTCATGGCGCCGCCCGGGTGCACGCCGCGCACGCGCGGCTCGCCGTGCCACCTCTCGAACTCATGCCCACTGTCCGGCCTTTCAGCTACCATCCGGTGAGGGAAGTCGCGCGGAGTATGAACGGCAAAATCTGCCTCGTCACCGGGGCGACACACGGCATCGGGCTCATCACCGCCCGGGCGCTGGCCGCCGCCGGAGCCACGGTGCTGGTGCACGGCCGCGACGCGGCGCTCGCCGAGTCCGTAGCCGCCGGGATCGGGCGCGAGAGCGGCAATCGCGCGGTGCGCTTCGTGCAGGCCGACTTCGCGCGTCTCGCCGAGGTGCGGCGCCTCGGCGCGGAGTTCGCGGCGTCGTTTCCGCGCCTCGACGTGCTCATCAACAACGCCGGGACGATGGGTGCCGCGCGCACGCGCACGGCGGACGGCTACGACCGCACCTTCGCCGTCAATCACCTGGCGCCGTTTCTGCTGACCAACCTGCTGCTCGGGAAACTCACGCAGTCCGCGCCGGCGCGCGTGATCGTGGTGGCGTCCGAAGCTCACCGGCGCGCCAGGTTCGACTTCGGCGACCTCATGAATGCGCGCGTAGGCTTTCTCACCGCCTACCAGCGCTCCAAGCTCGCCAACGTGCTGTTCACCCGCGCGCTTGCCCGGCGCCTCGCCGGCAGCGGCGTCACGGTGAACGCGCTGCACCCGGGCTTCGTCCGCAGTCACCTGTTTCACGGCAGCCCGGCGCTCGTCAGGCTGGTACTGGCCACCGCCGCGCGGCCCTTCATGCGCTCTGCCGAGGAGGGTGCTGAGACCAGCGTGTATCTGGCGACCTCCCCGGAGGTGGAGGGGCGATCGGGCGGCTACTACCGCGGCTGCCGGCCGGTGGCGCCGAGCCGCGCGGCACAATGCGATGAGGACGCCGCCCGCCTGTGGGACGAGAGCGCGCGCCTCACCGGGCTTGCGGCATGAGCCGCGCCTTCACGCGCGAGTCCGACGAGGCTCCGGAGTCGCTTCCGGAGCGCCCGGTGAGCGCCCATCCGAACCTGGTCACACCCGCGGGACTGGCCGCCATCGAGGCGCAGGTGCGCGATCTGGAGAGCGAACGGCAGGCGGCCCGCGCGGCCGGGGATGCCGCGCAGCGCGCGCGCGTGGAGCGCGAGCTACGCTACTGGACGCAGCGGCGCGCGACGGCGCGACTCGTTCCGCCCGCGACGGCCCCGGAGCGGGTGCGCTTTGGCGTGCGTGTGACGCTCGTCACCGGCGCGGGCGCCGAGCAGATATTTCGCCTGGTGGGCGAGGATGAGGCGGACGCCGCGCGGGGACTCCTGAGCTGGGTGTCGCCGCTTGCCCAGGCATTGCTCGGCCGGGGTCCCGGTGACACCGTGTCCTTTCAAACCGGCGAGCTTGAGATCATCCGCGTCGAGCCCTAGTTGATTGGAAAAATCGCCTGCGGCGATTTTTCGGACATCAGCTTCGGTGCCGGGCGCGCGCCGGGGCCCCGGGAAGTCGCGCGTCTTGATTGCAGGCCGCAAACTCGCCCGTCGCGGCACGCGCGATTTCCTGGGGTGGCCCTAAGGCGCGACTTTGGCGCCCTGCGCTGCTGTGCGAACGAGCCCTCTAGGGCAGGCGCGCCCCGCGCTCCCCGAGGCGTGCGAGCGCCGTCTGGACGATGCGCTCGGCGCGGGCGCTGTCCAGCTCGAACACCGCGCGTGCCGCGCCGAGGTACGTGCCGGCGGGGAGCCGCCGATGCGCGCGGTACAACCGCGTGCGCACCGTGGTCCCGTGCAGCCCGAGGGCCGACGCGGTTTCCGTGCCGCTGATCCCCTCGACCAGACGCAGCACGAACACCGTGCGGAACACACCCGGGAGC
>JBOIAH010000304.1:0-6796 GCA_050739055.1 Steroidobacteraceae bacterium
GCGTGGCGCCGCGCAACTGCTCGAGCGCGAGCTGCCGGCCGCGGCACTGCGCGAGTACACCCAGGTCATCATCGCCGAGGCGGATCGGCTCGCCGCGCTGGTCGACTCGATGGCCAGCCCGAGCCGCCCCCCGAGCAAGACGCTGATGAACGTGCACGAGATCTGCGAGCACGTCTATCAGCTGCTGCGGGCGGAGGCGCGCGGCAAAATCCTCGTGGAGCGCGACTACGACCCGAGCCTGCCCAACGCCATGCTCGATCGCCACCAGCTGATCCAGGCGCTGCTGAACGTCGGGCGCAACGCGCTGCAGGCGCAGGGCGACAGCGGCCGGGTGCTGCTGCGCACGCGCGCGCGCTCCAACGTCAGCATCGGCCCCGTCCGCCACCGCCTGGTCGCGAGCGTGCAGGTCGAGGACACGGGTCCGGGCGTGCCCGAGCACCTGCGTTCCTCGATCTTCTATCCGCTGGTGACCGGGCGCCCGAACGGCACGGGCCTCGGGCTCGCGGTCGCCCAGGAGCTGGTGACCCGCAACGGCGGCATCATCGAATTCGAAAGCGAACCCCGGCGCACGGTGTTCACGCTGCTGCTGCCTCTCGGAGAAGACCCATGAACGGCACCGCGCTGCGTGTCTGGCTGGTTGACGACGACGCCTCCATCCGCTGGGTGCTGGAGCGCGCGCTGCGCAACGGGGGCATGACCGCGCGCGCGTTCGAAGCGGCGGAGCCGGCGCTCGAAGCGCTGCGCCGGGAAGCACCCGACGTGCTGATCACCGACATCCGCATGCCGGGCGCCTCGGGGCTGGAGCTGCTGCGCAGGATCCGCGACGCGCGGCCCCAGCTGCCGGTCATCGTCATGACCGCACACTCCGACCTCGGCAGCGCGGTGTCGGCTTACGAGGGCGGCGCGTTTGAGTACCTGCCCAAACCCTTCGACATCGACGCAGCCGTGGCGCTGGCGCGGCGGGCGGCCAACGCCGGCATGCACGCCGGCGGCGAAGGCGGCGGCGCGCCGCGCATCCCGGAGCTCCTGGGGCGGGCGCCGGCGATGCAGCAGGTGTTTCGCGCCATCGGGCGACTCGCGCGCTCGAGCATGACGGTGCTGGTCACCGGTGAATCGGGCACCGGCAAGGAGCTGGTGGCGCGCGCCCTGCACGATCACAGCCTGCGCGCCGGCAAGCCGTTCATCGCGCTCAACACTTCGGCGATCCCCGCGGACCTGCTTGAGTCGGAGCTGTTCGGTCACGAGCGCGGCGCGTTCACCGGCGCGGATGCCCAGCGCCGCGGGCGCTTCGAGCAGGCGGACGGCGGTACGATGTTTCTCGATGAGATCGGCGACATGTCGATGCCGTTGCAGACGCGCCTGCTGCGGGTGCTGGCGGAAGGCGAGTTCTACCGGGTCGGCGGCCAGACCCCCATCCGGGTCGACGTGCGGGTCATCGCCGCGACTCACCAGGATCTGAAAGTCCGCGTGGCGCGCGCGCAGTTCCGTGAAGACCTCTATCACCGCCTCAACGTCATCCGCATCGAGCTGCCGCCGCTGCGCTCGCGCGCCGGGGACATCCCGGACCTGCTCGGGCATTACCTGCAGGTCGCGGCCCACGAGCTGGGCGTGGAGCCGAAGGCGCTCGCAGCGGATGCCCGGGCGCAGCTCGAGGCGTACGACTGGCCGGGGAACGTGCGCGAGCTGGTGAACCTGTGCCGGCGACTGTCGGTGCTGGCGCCCGGTCGTGAGGTGCGCCTCGATGACCTGCCGGCGGAAGTTGCGAGCGCGGCGGCGGCGGGTCCTGCGGATGCGGACTGGGCCGCGGCGCTTTCGAGCTGGGCCGAGCGCCACGCGCTGAGCGCGCACTCACCGCTGGTCGATGCGGCGCAGCCGCAGTTCGAGCGCGTGCTGATCCGCGCGGCGCTGCGCCGCACCCACGGTCACCGCCAGGAGGCCGCGAAAGTCCTCGGCTGGGGGCGCAACACCCTGACGCGCAAGCTCAAGGAGCTCGGCATGAGCGGGGCCGCGCAGGGTGCCGAGAGCGAAGGCGAAGAGTCGCCCGGGGCGAACCGCAGGTAGGGGTTTGCTGCGGGAGCGGGGGCAGGCATGTCGGGTTGGCGCGAGCTGTGGCACAGCGTTTTTCTGGACAACGAGCTCGGAGCGTGGGCGCTCGCGCTCGCGATCTTCCTCGTCACCTTCACCGTGCTGCCGCTCGCCAAGCGCTTCATCAGCGCGCGCCGCGCCCGCGCGGCTCCTCACGGACCCCCGCGGGTACACTTCGCGGCCGATCTCATGGGGCTGCTGGCGGAGCGCACCAACCGCCTGTTCCTGTGGTCGGTGGCGGTGTGGCTCGGCTCGCGCCAGCTGACCTTCCCGCCGCGCATCGAGCGCTGGCTCACGATCGCGCTCGTCATGCTCTTCTGGATGCAGATGGCGCTGTGGGCCCTGGCGGCGACGCGCTACGCCATCAACCTGCGCCGCCAGCGCACCGCCCCGGACACGCTGCTCGAGAGCTCGCTCGAAGTCCTGCTGTTCGTCGCGGGGCTGATCATCTGGGCGCTCGCACTGCTGCTCGCCCTCGACAACCTCGGCGTGCAGATCAGGCCGCTGCTGGCGGGCTTAGGCATCGGCGGCATCGCGTTCGCCCTCGCCGTGCAGACGCTGCTCGCGGATCTGCTCGCTTCGCTCTCCATCGCACTCGACCGGCCGTTCGGCGTCGGGGACTTCCTCACCCTCGATGACTACCAGGGGACCGTCGAGCACATCGGGGTGAAGAGCACGCGGCTGCGCAGCCTGTCGGGCGAGCAGATCATCATTTCCAACGGCGACATGGTGAAGGCCCGGGTGCGCAACTACGGGCGCATGCGCGAGCGGCGCGCGGCGTTCCAGCTGGCGGTGGACTACGGCACGGCGGTCGCGGCGCTGGCGGCCATCCCGCGCGCGGTGCGCGAGATCATCGAGGCCACCCCGGAGACGCGCTTTGACCGCTGCCACCTGCTCACTTACGGCGCGAGCGCGCTGCAGTTCGAGGTGGTGTACTACCTGACCAATCCTGACTATGCCGCCTACGCGGACGCCCAGCAGCGCATCAACCTGCGCATCCTCGAGCGCTTTGCCGTCATGGAGGTGAATCTCGCGGCCGCGCTGCCCACCTCCGTGCGCCTGGCGAACCCGCCGCCGCAGGCCTCCGACCCCGGCGGACAGCAGCGCCTGCTGTAGTTGCGGCCGCCGGTCGTGCGGCCGGTCCGGCCCGCCCGCGGGTGCGGTGCGCCCCCGGGACGCGCTCAGCGTCAATTGCCCGCAAGGAGCTCGCGCAGCAGGGCGTCGAAGTCCTGGTATGGAAGCGCACCGGCCACCCGCTCCCCCGTCAGCTCCCCGTGAACCGCGCGGCCGATGATGAAGCTCGGCGTGCCCGAAAGCCCCAGCGCATCCGCCTCGGCGGCGTTACGGGCGATCGCGAACGCGTACTTTCCCGAGGCGACGCACGCGTGCAATCGGGCCATGTCCAGACCGATCGCCCGGGCGCGCCGCTCGATGCCCCCGGCGCCCAGATCCGCGGTGCCCGCCAGGAGCACCGCGTGCATGGCCCAGAACTTGCCCTGCTCGCCGGCGCAGTGCGCGGCCGCGGCGGCCGGGCGGGCGGAAAGGTGAAACTCCAGCGGCAGATCGCGCACGATGAACCGCACCTTGCCGGTGTCGACGTAGTCGCGCTTGAGCCGCGGCCAGGTTTGGGCCTGGAAGCGCCGGCAGTAGGGGCATTGGTAGTCGGTGAACTCGACCACGGTGAGCGGCGCGCCGGCGCTTCCGAGCGCGTGCTCGTCGGCCTGTAGACGCATCTGTACCCGATCGGGGTCGGGCTCAGGGCTCGCCCCAAGGTCGGCGCCGACGCTGAGCGCACCGGCGCCGAACGCGGTGGCCAGGGCAAGCGCCGCGAGCCGCGCGGGAGGCAAGCGCTCCGGCATCAGCACGGCTCCGGCATGAGCGTGGCCCAAGGCCGTGCCGCTACGGACGCTCAGGCCTCCGGTCCTCCTTTTGTCCGGGCGGGGCATGCTGCGGGTGATAAGCAGGACCTACCGGCTTGGCCGCCGTCACGCCGTGCCCGGTGAACGCGCCCGGGCGCGGAGTCGCCGCGATCGGCGGACGGCCCTCATTGCGCGCCGCGTTCAGCACCGGCGTGGTGCGCGCGGTCTCGTGATGCTGCAGCTGCGGGGGCGTGGGCGCCATACGCGGCTCGCGCGCCGCGGCCGCTTCGATCCGCGTAGGCCGGATACGCGGGGCGGTGCCCCCGATGTAGCTCGCGCGCTGGATGTGGGTGTTGTTGATGGCGACGTTGTTGATCACCGTCTGGTGGTAGGTGTTGTGGATGTTGGTCACGTTCACGTTGCTGACCGCGGTGTTGTACTGGAAGCGGTTGTTGACCCAGCGTCCGCCGACGTAGCCCGCGCCGCTGTAGCCGCCCCCGTAGTTGATGCCTCCGTAGTAGCCCACGTGAGAGCCCCAGTACCCGTGATGGAAACGGTACCCGACGTCCACGACCTCCCAGTAGCCCGGGGTCCACAGCATCCCCGGCTGGGGCGGTGCGACCCAGGTGCCCGGTACCCAGAAGTAGCCTTCCACTCCCCAGCGCCACAGCCCCGGCGTCCAGATGTACCCTTCCTCCGGGCAGGGCGGCTGCTCGTACACCGGCAGCGGCGGCGGCGGCTCGGACGCCTGCTCCTCGGGACCGGCGTAGGTGCCCGGCGCCACCGCGGCCGTCTGCTCCGGCGGGTACGCCGACTGCTCCACCACGCAGCCGGCGAGCGCGGCCGCGAGGATGAGAGCCAGCGCTTCAAAACCCGGTGTCCTGGTCATTGCCGATTTCTCCCTTGCGTATCGAAGGCGAATCTGCCGAGCGTTCCGGGCCGATGGCGGCGCGTACCCGCGCCGGCCTTCAGCCCGAGACCGCGCAGTCCTGGATCTCGCGGCCGGTACTAAGCGAACCCACGAGCTGCGTCACGTTCGCGATGCCGTGCTCGCGCAGGTAGTCCGCGAGACCGTCGTTGATCCGCCTGCACACCAGCGGGTCGTAGAACAGCGCCGTGCCAACTCCGACCGCGGCCGCGCCGGCGATGATGAACTCGAGTGCATCGGTCGCGGTCGTGATGCCGCCCTGGCCGATGATCGGAACGTTGTGCGGGTGCGCCACCTCGTACACCTGGTGTACCTTGAGCAGCGCGATCGGCTTGATCGCCGGTCCCGAGAGCCCGCCCTGGATGTTGCCGATGACCGGGCGGCGGGTGCGCACGTCGATCGCCATGCCCATGATGGTGTTGATCACCGCCAGCGCATCCGAGCCGGCCTCGATGCAGCGGCGCGCGTTCTCGCGGATGTCGGTCTGGTTGGGCGAGAGCTTGGTGATGAGGGGTTTCTTGGTCACGCGGCGACACGCCGCGACCACCTGCGCCGACATATCGGGGTAGTTGCCGAACGCGACGCCGCCCTCCTTGACGTTGGGGCACGAGATGTTGATCTCGACGGCATCGATCGGCGACTCATCGAAGCGGCGCGTGACCTCGACATATTCCTCCAGCGTCGAACCGCACACGTTGGCGATGAAGCGCGTCTCGGTGAAGTCAAGCTGCGGCAGCACCCCGCGCACCACCTGCTCCACGCCCGGATTCTGCAGGCCGATAGCGTTCAGCATCCCCGCCGGCGTCTCGTACACGCGGTGCGGCGGGTTGCCGAGGCGCGGCTTGCCGGTCGTGCCCTTGAGCACGATGGCGCCCGCATCCCGGTTGGAGAATCCCTCGATACGGGTGTACTCCTCCCCGAAGCCGACGCAGCCGGACAGGAGCACGATCGGGGAGGCGAACTCAAGACCGCAGAAACTGAACCCGAGGGCGGCCGGGATCGGCGCCTCGGCCGGCCCGGCGGCTGCTTCTGGTTTGTCCCTCGGCATGGGGCGCATTATCGCACAGCCCGCCCGCGTGCCCCGCCAAGCTCATGTTCCACATAGTGCTCCTGCAGCCCCAGATTCCGCCCAACACCGGCAACATCATCCGCCTGTGCGCCAATAGCGGCAGCACGCTGCACCTGGTGAAGCCGCTCGGATTCGAGCTCACGCGCAAGGCGCTGCGCCGCGCGGGCCTGGACTACGAGGAGCTCGCCGAAGTGCGGGTGCACGCCAACTTTCCCGCGTGCTTGAAGGCGCTGGACACAGCGCGCCTGTTCAGCATCGAGACCGGCGGCCTGCGCGGCTACAGCGAAGCGGCGTTCGATGCCGGCGATGCACTGCTGTTCGGCTCCGAGACACGCGGCCTACCGGCGGAGGTGCTCGAGCTCGTCCCGCGCGAGCGCCGGCTCGCCATCCCGATGCGCATCGGCAATCGCAGCCTGAACCTCTCGAACGCGGTGGCGCTGGTGGTCTATGAGGCGTGGCGTCAGAATGGCTTTGCCGGCGCGAGCGCATCGCAGTAAAAGGAAGAAAATCGCCATGGCTGACACGGTGCTGCTCGTGGACTACGAGAACATCGGCAAAGTGGATCTCGGAGCCATCCCGGCGGGCGTGCGCGTGCCGTTCTTCTTCGGCGCGTCGCAAAAGTCCGTGCCCACCGAGTTTCTCAAGGCGGCGTTGAAACTCGGCGAACGGTTCGAGCCGATCGACATCGAGGGCCAGGGAAAGAATGCCCTGGACTTTCACATCGCTTTCTATTTGGGCGAGCAGCTGGCGCGATCGCCGGAAAGCTCCTGCGTCATCCTCTCCAAGGACAAGGGTTTCGATCCGCTGCTCAAGCATCTCGTCAAGCGGGGCTTTGCCGTGCGGCGCGCCAACTCC
>JBOIAH010000305.1:0-10360 GCA_050739055.1 Steroidobacteraceae bacterium
ATCTTCGGCGCTCACAACTGGCCGGGCCTGCAAGCTGGCCAGTTTGCAATCAAATCCGGGCCGGTGTTTGCATCCAGCAACGAATTCAAGATCACGATCCGTGGCAGGGGCGCGCACGCGGCGATGCCGCACAACGGCATCGACCCGCTGCCGGTGGCTTGCCAGATGGTGCAGGCGTTCCAGACGATCATTTCCCGCAACAAGCGCCCGATCGATGCCGGCGTGATCTCAGTCACCATGATCCAGGCCGGGGAGGCTACCAACGTGGTGCCGGAGTTCTGCGAGCTGCAGGGTACCGTGCGGACTTTCACGCTGGAGGTGCTCGACATGATCGAGCAGCGCATGCGCCGCATCGCTGCAGCCACCTGTCAGGCCTTCGAGGCGACCTGCGAGTTCACATTCAGGCGCAACTATCCGCCCACCGTGAACCACCTCGCGGAAACGAAGTTCGCGCGCGACCTGCTCTGCGCCCTGGTTGGAGCGCCCAACGTACAGGAGTTCGAGCCCACGATGGGGGCAGAGGACTTCAGCTACTTTCTGCTGGAAAAGCCGGGCTGTTATTTCCTGATCGGCAACGGCGACGGGAGCCATCGCGTCGGCGGACACGGCGCCGGGCCGTGCATGCTGCACAACCCGAGCTACGACTTCAACGATGAGCTGATTCCGCTGGGCGGCTCGATGTGGGCGCGGCTCGCCGAGCACTGGTTGCGCAGCGCCCGGTGACGTGATCGGCGCACCGACGGGCGCGCCGCGCCGCTGTGCCGCAGGTGCGGCGTTGGCGGCTGGCGGCCGCAGCGGCAAGTAAGCCTTGCGTTCTTAGTGACCTTCCTTCGTGCACGGGTACGCGCAGATCAGGGCGGCGGCGATGAATCCGGAGGCGTCCCCATCCCGGTCCGCGGGGGAGGCCAGCCCGGCGAGTTTCCTCTTCAACATCAGCTCCAGCGCCTCCGCTGAAATTCCCGCCGGGACGCACGGCCGGCCGGCCCTGCTCTTGCCGTCGGCGATGTGCATTCCAACGGCTATTCCCTGGGTCACCCCCAGGATGTAGATGCGGCAGGCATTCTGACTCACATGGTCCGAGCCGACGCACAGTTGCTGCAGATCGCCCGCCGTCATCGCCTGCTGCGCAGCCGAAGCCGCGGCGGTAAGAAGGACGCCCGTGACGGTCAGAGCCGTTGCAAGTGATTTCATGAATGCAGATTCCCGGTGGCGCCGCGCCGGGGGCAGCGTAGCAAATAGCCTTCCGAGGATCACGGGGGCACTGCCTGCATTTCAATCAGCGCCAGGTACTCGGTGAGCGGCGGAGTCTTGAGCCCCGCGACCTTTCCCTGGTCGTCCCAGCGGCGCACCCGCACCGCTTGCCTGAAGTAGTGCTCGCCCTCGAACTGCGCTATCTCGCTCGCCGACATCGGTCCGCCCTGCAGTTTCAGCGTGTGCACCGAGGCGGCACTCAGCCTGCCGAAGTACTGCGCATCGGTCGCGCACAGGTAGCGCTTGGCCGGGACGTGCAGACGCACCGGCTCGGAAATCACCGGGCCGAAACGCCGCGCCAGCCAGCGGGCGCCGACTTCCTCGTGGCGGGCGTCCGCGGTCCAGTCCGCGAGGGCGTCCGGAACCTGTTCGATCAGGTGGCCGATGTCGTGCAGCAGGGCTGCGACGATGAGCGACTCGGGGGCACCCTCGGCTTGACCGAGCCAGGCGGCCTGCAGTCCGTGCTCGGTCATCGACACGCGCTCGCCGAAGTACGCGTCCGCGCCGCGTGCCGCATAGATCGCGAGGATTTCCCCGGTGATGCTCACCGCGCTGCTACCGGCCATGTGATCTCGCCGCCGCCGCTGCCCGGGCATTGAGCGCGTGCAGGTAACCGGCGCACAGCCCCGCCGCGGCGCTCACCAGCGCGAGCGCCATGAAAACGCCCCGCCAGCTGAACGCCACCGAGAGTCTGGCGACGCTGTCGCCCGCCAGTATGCCGCCCAGGTACCCGATTCCATCGATGATTCCTGAGGAAGCCGCGCTCGCCTGCTTGCCGCCGAAGTCGAGCGCGAAGGCGCCGCCGAGGTAGGAATAGGGCCCCAGCAGGCAGAAAGCCACGATGCCGATGACCGCCAGCGGCAGCGGTGAGGCGGGGGCGCCGGAGGGCACGAAGGTGAGCGCCAGGAGCGCCGCCGCGCAGCCCCCGAGGCCGACGAACAGCAGCAGCGAGCGGCCGCTCAAGCCGAGCCGATCGCTGAGCCACCCGGCCAGCAGCACGGACACCGCCCCGACGCCCGGAAAGATCGCGCTCATGCCGGCAGAGTCGCCCACGCTGTAACCCAGGTAGTCCCGCAGATAGACCGGCGTCCAGGTGTTGAACGTTTCGCGAATTATCGTGCAGCCGAACGACAGCAGGCAAACCATGAGGAACGCGCGGCTGCGCAGCAGCGGCCGCAGCAGCGCCGCCACGCTCGCGGGGCGCGACTCCGCGGCGGCGAACAGATTCAGCGGGTTCGGCTCCGCTTCGGGGTGACCTTCCTGGGTGCGCGACTCGCGCAACCACAGCAGGTTCACGAGCAGGAAGATCCCCGCCACTACGCCGGCGAACACGAACAGCGAGCGCCAGCCATAGCCGCGCTCGATCAGCATCCCCATCTGCTCTCGCGCGGCTGCATCGCCGATCAGGTAGCTGATGCTGAGGATGCCGACGATCGAGCCGTAGGATGAGTAGTTGAACCACTTGGATGAGACCTTGATCAGTCCCGCCCAGCCGATCGACTGCGTGAGACGATTGCCGGCCCACGCGAGCGTGAACAGCGGCAGCGCCGCCCCCGAGGCGAACAGCAGAGTGAATGCTGCGCCGCCGCCCACGCCGATGAGAAAGTTGCGACGGCCGCCCCAGTAGTCGCCGAGCCCGGTGAGAAACAGCTTGCCGAGCGCATAGGTGAGCACCCCGAGGGAGCTGATCGAGCCGATGCGTACGATCGCCTCGCTGTGGCTCATTCCATGCCTGCCGAGTTCTTCGACCAGCAGCGGGGTCGCCACCGAGAGATCCGCGCGGCAGTAGTAACAAGCGGCGTAACCGCCGAACAACAGCACGATCGTCCTGACCTGGGCGGAGCGCAGCGACATGCAACTTCGAGCTAGTGCCGCGCAGGCCGGGACGCGGCGGGCGCGGCAGCCGGCGGGTACTTGATCGCATCCACCCAGATCGGATCGGTATAGGCCTTGCGTCCCGCGCGATCCTCCACGACCAGCGCGTACCAGCTGCGGTGCTGCGTGGTGAGTGGAAACTCGGCGTGCGTCTCGAGCGGGGCGGCGGGGAAGGCCCGGGTGGCGAGCAGCTTGCCGCCGCTGATCAGCTGGGCGTTCGCCACGCCTTCAACGGACGCGAGGTCAAAGCCGAGCGTGAACGGTTCGCCCGGGCGGACTTTCAGCTCGGTGCCGAACACCACGCCGGGATAGATCAGCGGGCCGTAGCTCACGTAGCCGTGGCCGGCCCTGAGCGCCGCGGCGAACGTCTGCGCGGTTACCGGACCTTCGATATGCGCGAAGGTGCGCACGCGACCGGACACCTCGTTCCAGACATCGTGGGTGTCAGTCCCGGCGGTGAGATAGTAGCGGTGGCCGGCATTCCAGAAGTTCCACAGAGCATGAAGCACCTTCACATCATCGCCCGGCACCGAGGCGTTGATCTCGATGAGGTCAAAGCGCGGATTGAAGCCCCCGGGGGCCACGCCGGCGGCGAGGCTTGCGAAGTAGCCAAAGGGGATGAAGGGATGGTTGACCTGGATGATGACCGCACCCTGCCGCCGCGCCTCCTGCAGAACCTCATCGATGGTCGCGGTGCTGGTGTCGATGGCGAGTTTCTGCGAAGGCAGCAGCGGCCAGGCGTTGAAATGACCCCAGGACGGGGAGAGCTCGATCGAGGGAATGAACGCCACGCCGCGCCGGTCCGCAATCCGCTGCAGCGCCGCGTGGTTCGCCGTCGAATCATGGTCGGACACGAACAGCAGGTTGAGCCCGGCCGCGAGTTGCGAGCGCGCCAGGTACTCGGGCGGCGTGACCGCTTCGGCCTGGTCGGCGTGATGGTGCAGGTCGGCCGAGTACCAGCCGCGTGCGGTTGGGTCGAAGAGCGGCGTGAGCTCGACGTTCGCGCGCCCGACCGCCGTAGGCGCCACCCTGACGCTCACGGCGCGGTTGCGGGCGAGAAAGCCGCCGCCCGCAGACACCGTGAACACGTAGCTGCCGGGCGCGATCGGGATGCTCAGCCGGCCGCGCGGATCGAGCTCGGTGAAAAAGGTCCTGCGTCCGAGGAATTCGACCAACGGCTTCTGTCCTTCGGTAATGACCAGGCGCGCATCGAGCCCGCGATGGGTGCGTGCATCCGCGACCGAGAAATCGATGCGGGCCGGGGCTCGCAGGTCGTGGAAGTCGCGGACCTGATCCGTACCGGCCGCGAGCCTGACGGCTGCCGGCTCACTGCGCGAGTAGTTGCGGGCGGTGGCGTACAGCGCATAGTCGCCCGCGGGGAGCGTCAGCTCGTAGCGCCCGTCGTGGCCCAATACCCAGGCATAGGGCTTGCCCTCTCTCTCGACCACCACGACCGGCTGGGCGATCGCCGCTCCGTCGCGGGTCGTGACGGCCCCGTGAACCGCGGCGGAGGACAGATGCTTGCGCGCGATCTCGGCGCGCACCACCGGCGCGAGATCCCCGCTGGCGCCTACCTGCAGCCAGCCGTCGAAGGCGCGGCTCGCGCCCGGCTTCAGGGTGTGCCGGGAGAACAGATCGCGTGAGCCCGAGCCGACATGATCGAGGTAGGGCGCATGCAGCGTCACCGTCCAGTCGGCGTCGTAACCTACCACGCGGTCGGCGAGCGCGCCGTCCGCCTTGCCTTCAGTCACTCCCGCAAGCCCGGGGACGGGAAACAGAAAGCCGCCCTTCGGCCACAACGTGAATCCCGACAGCAGCCCGGGCAGCGGCGTTTTGCCAATGTTGGTCATGGTCGTGCGCATCACGACATGATCGGCGCCGGCCTCGAGCGTGTAGACGGTGGCTATGGTGACCTTGCCCCAGTCGCGCACCGCGCGCAGGGTAACGCGGCGCGGACCGCGCTCCAGGATCTCGACGTGCTGATAGGTGTTGGGCCAGGCCGACCAGTTGTTCGGGATGAAATCCGCGAACACGGTGCAATCGCGCCCGATCTTCCCGTCGCGCACCGGCGCGACATCCACGAGCGCGCCGCGCGGCACGCCGTAGGGCACGGGGGAGCTGACCGCCAGCGCAAAAGCCAGCTTCTCGTTGATGACGGTGATGTCCCCGGGGCCTCGTGCGGCACCGCCGGGGATCGGGGTTGCGCCGACGAGGACGCGTACCTCAGCGTCTGCAGTGCTGAGTGACGCCAGCGCGGCGAGCAAGGCCAACAGCGTCGGCGTGACTCTCAAACAGGGCCTCGCGGTGCGTCGCGGAGGCCCCGATACTAGCGGAGGCGGCGGTTTGAATCACGCGGCGCGCCGCACGCACTCGCCCTTGGCGCCGCCCTTCACCTCGGCAGTTTCTTACCAGCGCCGCCAGTACCCGCGATAGTAGCCGTGCACGACGACCACCGGCGGGGCCACCCCGCCCACGCCGACGTGCGCCCGGGGAGGTCCAACCGGGGCGACCACGCAGCCCGACAGGACCGCGGCTATTAGCCCCAAGGCAATCAGCAGTTTAACTATGCTACGCATGGTCCAATCCTTAGCAGTCCACCTGCTATGGGAAACGCGCGCGTCGCCTTGCGGCTGACAGGCGCGCTGCCGGGCGAGGGGCGTTCAGGAGTGGTTAAGGCCTGGCGGGAAGCCGGCGCGGGTGTGCGGTGAGCAGCACTTCGCGCAGTACGACGGCGTGATTGATCCGCGCCTCCCGCGAGCCGTAGAGGAGCGTCACGCGTTGCTTCGCCGCGCGCCGGCGCAGCTCCTGCAGATTGGCGGCGTGCGCACGCAACTCGGCGCGGTAGCGCCTGCCGAACTCCTGCCAGCGCCGCGGATCATGTCCGTACCAGATCCGCAGCGCATTGCTCGGGGCGAGCTCCACCAGCCAGGCGTCGAGCGCCGCACGTTGCTTGCTGACGCCGCGGGGCCAGAGCCGATCGACCAGCGCCCGGAATCCGTCCGCATCGTCCGGATCATCGTAGATGCGCTTTATCTGCACGCCGCGCGCTGGCGCCGGCTTCGCGGCGGGCTCGAGCTCGTGCAGGTAGCAGGGGGGGGAGCTGTAGCCGGCGCCGTGGTGCTCATCCGCGCTGTTGCTGGCGGCATCTGCGGGCTCGTTCCTCGCGGCCCGGGTCCGCGTGCGTCTGGCAATCATCCGGCACCTCCTGATATCCCGTCAGGGCGATTCTCGCCCCGCCACGGGTGCGCGATCCAGTCGGGGTATCATGCCCGTCAGCATGACCTCGGTTCGCCAGCAGCTGCGCAACAATGCCGTGGCGCTCATGGCACCTCAAGGCATCTCCAGCACGAACAGCCGGGATTGCTCGCCGTGCTCGCCAAAGCGGGCGAGCCGCTCAAACTTGAGTCCAAGGCTCGCGAGGATGCGGATCGAGCCGGCATTGTCAGGCGCGGTGAGGGCGACGACGCGCTTGAGTCCCAAGGAGTGCGTCGCCAGCCAGAGCGTGGCGCGCGCCGCTTCCAGCGCATAGCCGTGGCGCCGGAAGCGCGGCAGCAGCGCAAAGCCGATTTCCACGTCGGGGTGCCAATCGCGGCGCAGAAGTCCGCACAGACCGATGGGCGCCGCCGGGCTCTTCAGCTCGGTTAGCCACATTCCGAAGCCGTGGCACGCGTAGCTCGCGAGCGCCCCGGTTTCGAGGTAGCGGCGGGCGTCCTCCAGTGTGCGCACGCCGCGGTCTCCGACGTTGACAAGAAATGCCGGATCATTCAGCAGCTCGAGCACGAACGGCGCGTCACTGCACGAGAGCTGACGCAGTCGCAGCCGTGCGCTCTCGCAGACCGTCACGCGCGCTCCGCAGCTCTGACAATCATCGCCTGGTATGGTACGCACGTCACCGAGGGAGCGCACCATGATCACGCTATATCACCGCCCCAAGTCACGCTCGACGCGTTTCATTTTCCTGCTGGAGGAACTCGACGCGCCTTACACGATCCGGATCGTCAACACCCGCACCCGCGACGGTGGCGGCGCGGTCGATCCGGCCAATCCCCACCCGCACGGCAAGGTGCCCGCGATTTCTGATGACGGAGTCGTCGTGTTCGAGTCACCGGCGATCGCGCTCTACCTGACGGACAAGTTTCCGCGCAACCGCATCGGTCCGCTCGCCGGGGAGGCGGACCGCGGCGCGTACCTGTCCTGGCTCGCGTACTACACCGGTGTGCTCGAACCGGCGTTCATGTCGAAGTTCATGAACGTGGAGGTACCGCGCGGCACCGCCGGCTGGGTCGCGGCGGACGAGGCGATGCCCGCGGTCATCGGCCGGCTCGCGCAGGCCCCCTACATGCTCGGCGAGCGCTTCTCGGCGGTAGACGTGCTGTACGCCACGACGTTCAGTATGTTTGCGCAGAGCCCGGTGCTGCCAGCGTCGCCCGTGATTGCCGAGTACGTCGCACGGGTGGTGGCGCGGCCGGCCTTTGCGCGCGCGATGGCAAAGGAAGGCGGCTGAAACGCTCCGCCAGGTCCGAAAACGGCTAGTTCGGGGTGCAACTCCCGGGTATGGTGGCTCCCATGGAGAGCATCGCAGGCCTCGACCCCGAGGCGCTGAACCGCGCGCGCATCAGCCGCGATCCGCGCTTTGACGGCAAGTTCTTCATCGCCGTGACTTCGACCGGGATCTACTGCCGGCCGATCTGCCCGTCACGTTACGCCAAGCGATCGAACGTGCGGTTCTTCGGCAGCACCGCCGCGGCCGAGGCGGCCGGCTTCCGGCCCTGCCTGCGCTGCCGCCCCGAGGCTGCGCCCGGCACGCCGGCGTGGCTCGGCACGGCCGCGGTCGTGCGGCGCGCGTTGCGCCTGATCGATGACGGTGCGCTCGATGAGGACTCGGTCGACGCGCTGGCGGCGCGCTTGGGCGTCGGCGCGCGGCACCTGCTGCGGCTGTTCGGGCGGCACGTCGGCGCCTCGCCGATCGCGGTCGCCCAAACGAGGCGCCTGCATTTCGCCGTTTGCCTGCTCGAGGAGACTGATCTGCCGATCACCCAGATCGCGATCGCGGCGGGCTTCGGCAGCAGCCGGCGCTTCAACGACGCATTCCGCAGCGCCTACCGGCGCTCGCCGCGCGAGTTGCGCAAGGCCGGGCGGCGCGGCGGCGCCGCCCGCGCGGCCGGCAGCGAGGAGGTGGTGCTGCGGCTGGCCTATCGCCCGCCTTACGACTGGCCGCACATGCGCGAATTTCTCGCGCTGCGTGCGATCGCCGGCGTCGAGCGGGTGGATGCACGCGGATACGCGCGCACGCTCGCGTGCGCGGGCGGGCACGCGCGGGTATGCGTGCGGGCGCTGGCCGGCGAGGATGCGCTCGAGCTGCGTGTCGCCGGTGCGCCGCCCCCGGCGCTGCTGCAGCTCGCTTCGGCCGCGCGGCGTGTGTTCGACCTCGCGGGGGACCCGGCGCGCATCGGCGCGGAGCTGGCCGCGGACGCCCTCATCGGGCCGCTCGTCGCGCAGCGCCCGGGATTGCGCATTCCCGGCGCGTGGGACCCGTTCGAGTGCGCCGTGCGTGCGGTCCTCGGGCAACAGATCAGCGTGGCGGCGGCCCGCACGCTCGCCGGGCGCCTCATCGAGCGCGCCGGTGAGCCGATCCGCGACGGTAGCGATGGGTTGAGCCAGCTGTTTCCCACGGCGGCGGACATTGCGCACGCGCATCTGGAGGGACTGGGAATTACCGGGACGCGTGTCGCGGCGCTCAAATCTCTCGCGCGCGCGGTGCTCGAGCAGCGGATCGACTTCAGCGCAGCGCCCGCGGCAGTCGCGGCGGCGCTGGCGGCGCTGACCGGGATCGGTCCGTGGACCGCGCAGTACGTGGCGCTGCGTGCATTCGGCGAGCCGGACGCTTTCCCGTATGGCGACTGGGTGCTGCGGCGCATGGCGGCGCCGCCCGGTGAGGCGGTGCTGAGTGCGCACGGGCTCGAGGAGCGGGCCAGGCAGTGGCGCCCGTGGCGCGGTTACGCAACCGTGCATCTGTGGCGCGCGGCCGCAGATCTCGGCGCGCGCCTGCGCTCGGGCGGCGTGCGAGCGCGGCCTGCGTCTGCGGCGGCGCCGGCGTAACATAGGAGCGCATGCGAGCCATGAATTGGTGCGAGACGGACACTCCGGTCGGCTCACTGCTGCTCGCCGGCGATGCGCAGGCGCTCAGCCAGGTGCATTTGCAGTCCGCTCCGCATCGGTGGCGAGCGCCGCCGGACTGGCGGTGCGACGCCGCGCCGTTTGCCGCCGCCATCGGCCAGCTCAAGGAGTATTTCGCCGGCGCGCGCCGTGTGTTCAACGTGCCGCTCGCGCCGGCCGGCAGCGCTTTCCAGCTGCGCGTGTGGCAGGCGCTGTGCGCGATTCCTTATGGCGAAACCCTCTCGTATGCCGAGCTCGCGCGCCGCCTCGGCAACGCGGGCGCGGCGCGCGCCGTGGGGCTCGCAAACGGGGCGAACCCGCTGCCCATATTCGTGCCCTGCCACCGCGTCATCGGCTCGGACGGTTCCCTGACCGGTTTTGGCGGCGGGTTGCTCGTCAAGCGGGCGCTGCTCGCGCTCGAGGGGGCGGCCTGCGTCGCCGACCTCTTCAGCATCGACTGCCCGGACACCGGTGGCACGCGCCCGCTGAGAGCGTGGCAGCGATGCGTGGACCTTTCATCGTGAAGGGATCATCCGGTTACTTCCTGCTCACCGCGGTGGCGCTGGCTGCCGCGGCGCCGCTCGCCCTGGGCGCCCTGGGGTCCCCGGAGCGCAGCTACGTCGAGCACAGCTTCCCGCCCGCAAGTACCGCGCCGCCGTTCAGCGACGCGGTACGCAGCGGCGACACCTTGTACGTCGCCGGGCACATCGGCATCGATCCGCAAACGGGCAATGCCGCGGCGGATCCCCGCGCCGAGGCGCGCCTGTTGATGGACGCGGTGCAGCGCACGGTCGAGCGGGCGGGATTTGCCATGGACGATTTCGTGTCGATCACCGTGTATTGCACGGATCTGGCGCTGTACGACACCTTCAATGCCGTCTACGGCGGCTACTTTCACGGGCCTCATCCGGCGCGCGCGTTCATCGGCGTGGACAAGCTGGTGCGCGGTGCGCACTACGAGCTGCAGGGAATCGCCCTGAAGAGGCCGCGCAAGTGAATCGACGCGAATTCTCCCTGAGCCTGGCAGGCGCGGCCGCGGCGAGCGCCATCCCGCCCGTGGCACGGGCGGCCGACACCG
>JBOIAH010000306.1:0-1724 GCA_050739055.1 Steroidobacteraceae bacterium
CAATTCGCGCCGTTCGTCTCGGACACGGCGCGGCTGCTCATCAACACCACTGTCGGGATCGGCGGCCTGTGGGATCCGGCAACACCCGCGGGGCTGGACAAGAACGACCGTGACTTTGGCCAGACACTCGGCAAGTGGGGCGCCAAACCTGGACCTTATCTCGTGATCCCGTTCCTCGGCCCGTCCGACGTGCGCGACGCGTTCGGCAAGGTGGGCGACGAGTACAGCAATCCGCGGCACTACATCAGCAACACCTGGGTCGATTACGGGTTGTGGGCACTGAACGCAGTGGACACGCGCGTGCATCTGCTGGATGCGGAAGCCGTCCTGGAGAGCGCCTACGATCCCTACGCGTTCGTGCGCAACGCCTACCTGCAAAACCGCGCCTTCAAGGTGAACGGCGGCCACTCGGCGAACGAGGAGGAGCAGGAGCAGCAACTGCTCAACGAGGCGGGCGAAGAGCAGCCGGCGCCCGGGACGGCGCCGCAGGCGCCGCCGCACCCCTAGACGCCGCGAGACAGCAGTTCATCCACCTCGCTGATGCGGGCGAGCGCAGTGAGACCCTCCGGCAGGCGTGCCAGGCGCAGCGAACGGCCCTGCGCCCTGGCCGCCGCCAGCCAGTCCAGCAGCACCGCAAGGCCTGCGCTATCGGATACGGTGATACCTCCGCAGTCGATCTGCAGCCCGCCCTCGCCGGCACCGCTCAGGGCATGCAGCCCGAGATGCCGCGCCTGGCGCGCGGTTGCGAACGTGAGCGCACCCTGCGCGGCGAGCGCCCCGCCGGCACCCGTCACCAGGCGAAAAGCGCCGGCGGAAGCCTGCGGCGCAGCCGGCACCGCGCCGCCCGGGGTGCTCACGAGCTCTTGCCCTTGATCTGCCTGCCGATGGCGCCGGGCTTCTCGCCCGACTCCAGGCGCTTGATCACCGAATCGATGCCCTGCTGCTCGATCTGCGCGCCGAAGTCCTCGCGATAGCTGTTGACGTAGCTGATGCCGTCAATCACCACGTCCCAGGCCTTCCAGCCCTCGGGCGTCCGGTGCAGGTAGTAGTTGACCGATACGCTCTCGCCGTTGCTGCGCTTGACCTCGGTGCGCACCGTGGCGCGGCTCGCGTCGGCGTCGACCTTGCTGGGGAAGATCTTCAGCCGGTCCGCGGTGAAGTCCGCCAGGGCGTCGCCATAGTTGTTGAGCAGTGAGCGGTAGAACGCCTCGACGAAGTGCTTGCGCTGTTCGGGAGTCGCACTGCGCCAATACCGGCCCAGTACCAGCCGCGCCGAGAGTTCCGTGTCCCAGTGCGGCAGCAGGTACTTGTTCACCAGCTCCCCGACCTTGGCCGGGTCGCGGCGGTAGCGGTCACGGTCGCGATCGAGGTCCCCGAGCATGCCCTGCGCGGCGGTCGTCACCACCTCGGTAGGACCTGCGGCGGCCGGCGCGGCCGTGGCACTCGGGGCCGGTGGCGCGCCCGGGGCGTTGGTCGCAGTCCGCGCCGCTGCACCTGTCAGGGCGCAGGCCCACAACACCGCCGTCAACACAACAGTCGTATGTCTCATTTCTTCGGCTCCGCCTCACCGCTGCCCTTGCTCGCATAATTGGCAAAGAACTTGTTGATGAGGCTCTCGATCACGATGGCGGACTGGGTCTGCTCAATGCGGCTGCCCTGCTTGAGATAGCTATCGAGCCCTCCGGGACTGAGCCCGATGTACTTGCCGCCGAGCAGCCCCTGCG
>JBOIAH010000307.1:0-1337 GCA_050739055.1 Steroidobacteraceae bacterium
GCACAAAGTCCTGCGTTCTCGCGATTTTTGCCCGTGGCTACGGTCCTGCACCTGCGATGCCGGCCTCACGCGGCGAGCTTGGTCTGCAGGTGCTGGGCGAGCTCGGCGATCGTGGGGAAATCGAACAGCTCGGTGAGATCCACCTGTCCTGGGTACAAGCGGTCGATCTGCTCGTGGATCTCGATGAGCTTGAGCGAGCTCGCGCCCACCTCGAAGAGGTTGTCGTGGAGGTCGACGCGCTTACCCTCGAGCGCCGCGTCGCAGATGCTCTTGAGCTGCTCCTCGAGCTCGGTGCGCCGGCGGTGTGCGGGTCCGCGCTGCGCGCCGAGCAGCGCGGCGAGTTGGGTCAGCTCGGCGTCGAATTCGCCGTCGGCGTAGCTCTGCTCGAGGGCGTGCCGCTGGATCTTGCCGCTGGTGGTCTTGGGGATGCGCTTGACCGGCACCACCTCGGCGACCTCGAGCCCGGTTTGCTCGTTGATCAGCCGCGCGACCTGATTCGCCAGCGGCAGGAAGTCCTCGAGCGAGCCGCGGTGGAGCACGAACACCACCAGCTGCTCGGTCTCGCCCCGGCGGGCGCGCACGCCGGCCGCGACCACCTTGCCGAGCTCCAGGCCCGGGGCGCGCTGCGCGATGGTCTCCAGATCGTGCGGATAGTAGTTCTGGCCGTTGACGAAGATGATTTCCTTGGCGCGCCCGGAAATGTACAGCTCGCCGCCGTGCATGAGGCCCAGGTCCCCGGTGCGCAGCCAGCCGTCGGCGGTGAACGCGGCGGCGTTGGCTTCCGGGTCCTCGTAGTAGCCGCGCGTGACGTTGTCGCCCGTCATGTGCACGTGCCCGATGCGGTCCTCGGGCAGCTCGCGGTCGGCATCGTCGGCGATGCGCACGCGGCAATAGGGGATGGCCTTGCCCTCGCTGATGAGGCGCAGCCCTTGCGGGTCGCCGGCAGCCAGCAGTTGCACCGGGTCGCCGGCGTTCATGCGATGGCGGTCGAGAGTGATGCTGCGCAGCGGCGCGTCCAGCGGCGGGAAGCTCACCGCGAGCGAGGCTTCCGCGAGCCCGTACACCGGGTACATGCTGTTGCGCGCGAGCCGGGCGGGCGCCAGCCGCGTCAGGAACTCCTCGCACAGCTCAACCGAGATCGGCTCCGCGCCGTTGAAAATGAGGCGCACCGCCGACAGGTCCAGGCCCTCGACGCCGCGCTCGCCCAACACCTTCAGGTAGTGCTTGTAGCCGAAGTTTGGCGAGCACAGGATCGTGGCGCGCAGCCGCGACGCGAGCGTCAGCCACAGCAGCGGGCGGCGGATGAAGAGCTCCGTCGGCATCAGGTGGGTGTGCAC
>JBOIAH010000308.1:0-2124 GCA_050739055.1 Steroidobacteraceae bacterium
GCGCAACCTCCACCGAGCGTAGTGCGCGCCCGCCGCTTCGCGTGGGCGTCATCCTGGCGCATCACTTCACCCTGTCGGCGTTCGCGGTGTTCATCGATCACCTGCGCCTGGCCGCCGACGAGGGCGATCGCAGCCGTCCGCTGCACGTGCAATGGTCGATCATGGCGAGCCGTCCGGAGTCGGTGCCCGCAAGTTGCGGCGTCTCCCTCGAGCCCACCAGCGGATTTCTCCCGCCCGACTCGCTCGACTACGTGGTCGTCATCGGCGGTATTCTGCACGCAGGACCGCAGATCGATGAGGCCACCGCGCGCTATCTGCGCGAGGCCGCCGCCGCGCACGTGCCGCTGATCGGCATCTGCACCGGCAGCTTCGTCCTGTGCCGCGCCGGGCTGATGAAGGGCCGCCGCTCGTGCGTGAGCTGGTATCACTACCAGGACTTTCTCGAGGCTTTCCCCACGCAGGAGGTCATCGCGGATCGCCTGTTCCTGGTCGACGGCCCGCGCATCACCTGTGCCGGCGGGGCCGGCGCCGCGGCGCTCGCGACTTTTCTCATCGAACAGCATCTCGGGCCCGCCGTCGCCCAGAAGGCGAGCCAGGTGCTGTTGTTCGACCGCCCGCGCTCCGGGAGCGACGCCCAGCCGCACCCGCCGATGTCCGAAGTGGTCACCGAACCGCGCGTGCGCCGCGCGCTTCTGCTCATGGAGCAGAATCTGGCGCGCCCGATCGCCATCTCCGCGGTGGCCGGGGAGCTCGGGTTGTCGGCGCGGCAGCTGGAGCGCCTGTGCCGGCAGCATGTGGGTATGGGTCCGGCGTCGCTGTATCGCCAGCTGCGCATGCGCTACGCCAACTGGCTCATCGAGAACACCGATCGCTCGGTCACGGACATCGCCAACGAGGCGGGATTCGCCGACTGCGCGCATTTCTCACGCCAGTTCAAGGACGCGTACGGCCTGTCACCGTCCACGCGCCGCCTGCAGCCACCGCGCGCGGTGAGCGGCGACGCCGCGCGCACCCGGGTCTTCGAGTAGAAGCTCTTCGCAGCCCTAACGCTGCGCGCGCTCCCACGCGGGAGCGACGTAGTACGGCGCCTGCGCCTGCGGCAGCAGTCCCGTGCCGCGAATGTGAGCGGCGGCCTTTTCCGCCAGCATGATGGTCGGCGCGTTGAGGTTCCCGGTGGTGATGGACGGCATGATCGAGGAGTCGACCACCCGCAGCCCCTCCATGCCGATCACGCGCGTTTGCGGATCGACCACCGCGAGCGGGTCGGCCGTGCTGCCCATCCTGCACGAGCACGAGGGATGGTAGGCGCTCTCCACCTTCGCGCGGATGAAGGCGTCGATCTCGGCATCGCTGTGCACCGCGGTCCCGGGCTGGATCTCCCGGCCCCGATACCGATCGAAGGCGGGTTGCGCGAAAATCTCGCGCGTCAGGCGCACGCACGCGCGCATCTCGACCCAGTCCTCGGGCCGCGACAGGTAGTTGAAGAAGATCCGCGGCTTGTCCTGCGGCTCGGCGGACTTGAGGCGCACCCATCCGAGGCTGCGCGAGCGCATCGGCCCGACGTGCGCCTGAAAGCCGTGCTCGCGCGCGAGCGATGAGCCGTCGTAGCTCACCGCCATGGGCAGGAAGTGAAACTGGATGTCCGGATAGCGCACGCCGGCGCGACTGCGGATGAATCCGCCGGTCTCGAAGTGGTTGCTGGTCCCGAGTCCATCGCGCCTGAGGATCCAGCGCAGCCCGATGCACGCCTTGCGCCACGGGTTCATCTGCGAGTAGAGCGTGATCGGCTCGCGGCAGGCGACCTGGAAATAGAACTCCAGGTGGTCCTGCAGGTTCTCGCCCACACCGAGCAGCTCGTGCACCACGGGGATGCCAAGCGCCGTGAGCTCCGTTGCCGGTCCGATGCCCGACAGCTTCAGCAGCTGCGGGGAATTGATCGCGCCCGCGCTGACGATCACCTCGCGCCGTACCTGCACGTCGCGCACGGTGCCGCCGTGGCGGTAGCGCACGCCGACGGCGCGCCGGCCCTGCGTGAGCACGCGGGTCGCGAGCGCGTGGGTGCGCACCTGGAGGTTGGGCCTGCCGAGCGCCGGGCGCAGGTAGGCGCTGGCGGTGCTGCAGCGC
>JBOIAH010000309.1:0-15652 GCA_050739055.1 Steroidobacteraceae bacterium
ATCCCCAGGTAACGGGCGCGCGAACAGATGAGCTTCAGACTGTCGAGCTCGCCCTGCGTCGCCGCGAGCATCAGCCCGCCGTTGGGATGCAGGCCGCAGGACTGGCCCGACAGCGCCTCGATCTCCCGATACAGGTCGATGGTGTATTTCTGCAGGCGCGAGATGTTGGCCTCGCCGTTGAACGTGTGCATGCCGCCGGCCGCGTGCCAGGTGGAGCCCGAGGTCAGCTCGCTCTTCTCGATGAGGAGCGCATCGGTCCAGCCGATCTTCGCGAGGTGATACAGCACGCTCGCGCCGACCACACCGCCCCCGATGACGACGGCTCTCGTGGAAGCTTTCATGTCAATTCATCTCCGCACAAGCTGGCAACGGTCACATCCGCGCGCGCCGTGAGGCCAAAAGGCTTCCCCGTGGAGGTGAGCCATTCGCGCACGTGGCGGGCCGTGGTCGCGGGCGTCAGCAGGAGTAACCCCGACGGGAGCGCCGCGAGGACCACCGATACCTGCACCATGATTGTGGCAGCCGCGCGTCCCGCCGGGAATGCGCTTAAGTCCAGGTCGAGCCGGCAGGCCCGGGCGAGTATCTCGCGCGCGGCCGGCCCGCCGAGGTGCAGTCCCGCCAGGCCCGAGGACAGGTCGACCGCGGCGCCGACGCCCGCACAGGCCGCCTGCCAGATGGCCGCCGCGGCGCCAGGCGCTGCCGGTGCGGACAGGAGCAGCCAGCGCCCGGGGCGCACACCCAGCGCGAGCTGATCCGGCGCGAGCGCAATCTGCCCGAGCGCCGGCAGCTCAAGTGCGCGGCCCACCGCAACGCTCTCGAGCCCGGGCGCGCCATTGGCCCGAGCCGCGATCTCGACGATGTCCATCGCGCACGAGGCAAGCCGTGCGCCGGCCGGGCGCTCAGGTCCTGACCCAGGCTCAGGCGCGGACACGCACGTTCTCCGGGTCGAGCATGTGAGGGCTGACGATCTGGATCTCGCTCACCTCATCATGAATGGGCGATGAGCCGATCAGGCGCTCACCCACGCGCTGCCGTCCGCCGGCGAGCAAGGCGAGGCCCACCCAGCCCTCGAGCTCGACCGAGGGGGTGCAGGAGGTCACGTAGCCGAGACTCGTGTTGCGCGCCTCGGACGCGACGAGCTGCGTGCCGTTGCGCAGGCGGCCTGCGCGGTCGACGGGACGCACGCCGACGAGCTGCAGCCGATCGGGAGCGGTGAGCGCCGGGCGCGTCGCAAGCGTGCCGCCGATGAAATCCCCGCGCTTCTTCAGCAGGCGCTCAAACCCGAGATCGGCAGCGCTGGTATTGCCGTTGAGCTCGGCCGTCGTCACGTGTCCCTTCTCGATGCGCAGGGTGTTGAGCGCATCAAGCCCGTACGGGGTGATGCCGAAGGGCTCACCGGCCTTGAGCACCGCCAACCAGGCGGTGAGTGCGTGACTCGCCGGCACGGCGAGCTCGTAAGCGAGCTCCCCGGAGAACGAGATGCGAAATACCCGCCCCGGGACTCCGGCGACGCGTGCGGACGCTGCCGCCATGAACGGAAACGCGTCGTTCGACAGATCGAGGTCCGCCACGACGGCGGCCGCGACTTCGCGCGCGCGCGGACCTGCGAGGGCGAACTGCGCCCACTGATCCGTGACATCCGTCAGCAGCACATCGAGCCCCGGGCAGACTGCCTGCAGGTGAAACTCCAGGTGTTCGAGCGCCGCGGCGCTGTTGGCGGTCGTGGTCGTGACGAGGAAGTGCTCGGCGCCCAGGCGCGAGGTCGTACCGTCGTCAAACAGCATGCCATCCTCGCGCAGCATGATGCCGTAGCGGGCGCGGCCTATCGCCAGCGTGGAAAAGGTATTCGCGTAGATGAAATCGAGGAACTGCGCGGCATCGGGCCCCTGCACGTCGATCTTGCCGAGCGTCGAGACATCGGTGACGCCGGCCGCGCGGCGCACGGTGCGCGCTTCGTTCAGCACCGGCCCCCACCCCGGTTCTTGCGAGTACACGAGCGGCCGCAGCCAGAGCCCCGTGTTCACGAAGGTCGCGCCCGCAGCCTCGTGCCACTCGTGCAGCGGCAGCCGGCGCTTAGGTCTGTAGTGCTCGCGCACTTCACCGCCCGCGAGCGCCGCGAAAGGCACGGGCTGCGCGAAGGGGCGCGGCCTTATCTGCCCCACCTCGGCCAGCGCCACGCCCCGGGCCTGCGCCAGCACCGCGCTGCCCACGAGGCCGCCGATGCGCCCCTGGTCGGTCGCCATGCCGTGGGTGGTGAAGCGCTTCATGTGCTCGACGTGCTCGTAGCCCTCGCGGCACGAGAGGCGCACATCCGCGGCGGTCACATCGTTCTGCAGATCCACGAACGCCTTGCCCGGTGCGCGCACTTCCCACAGCGGGGCGATGGGCGTGGCGTCCGCATCGGGCGGCCGTTCCAGCACGACCTCCGCCGCGGCAGCAGTCCGGCCCAGCTCCGCGGCCAGGGTGCGGCCCGCGCGGGCGCCGTCGTGCGCCGCGGCCGCAAGCCCGAAGACCCCGCTCGCGGCACCGGCGATCCGCCCGGCAGCGGGCGCAAGATCCGCAGTGAAGGCCGCGATCGCCTCCTGCCACTGCTGCGGCGCGCCGAGCTGGCTGGCCAGTGAGGTCGCCGGCGAATAGCCCCCGGACACGAGCAGGCAGTCGGCCTCGAGCTCCTGCAGGCGGCGCCCGTGAAGGTCGGCGATTCTCACGCCGCGCACTCCGCGGCGCCCGCGTACCCCATCGATGACCGCCCCGCCGAAGACCTCGATGCCGAGGGACCGGGCGCGCGCGGCTGCGAGCGAGGAACTGCGCGGGTCGATCACGCCGGCGCAGCCGATGCCCGCTTCGGCAAGGGCGAACACCGACTCGTAGGCCTCGTCCGTGTTGATGAAGAATGCCGGGCGACGCCCCACCGCAACGCCGTAACGCCGCAGGTAACTGAGGGCAGCTCCGGCCAGCATGACGCCCGGGGTGTCGTTGCCCGGGAAGGCGCTCAGCCGCTCGGGCGCGCCGGTGGCCAGCAACACGCGCTTTACACGCATGATCCGCAGCCGCTCGCGCAGCCCGCCGAACCGGGCACACTCTCCGGGCGCGAGGGTTTCGAGCGCACCGTACACGCCGTGGCCGTAGGCCCCGAGCACCGTGGTGGCCGGCAGGCAGCGCACGGTGGCGAGGGCTGCGAGCTGCGCGCACCGGCGCTCCCGCCAGGCGGTCCAGCGTGGATCGAGCAGCGCCCCGGCGCCGAACACGACGTCCTGATCGGCGAGCAGCACCGAGAGGCCGCTCCCGCCCAGCCCCTGCGCGGCGGCGAGGCCCGCAACGCCTGCGCCGACCACGAGCACGTCCGCATGGTCGTGCACCATTTCGGCAGGCTCGGCATGCTCACCGACGATCGCCGCAACGCGGCCCAGGCCCGCGGCGCGGCGGATCAGCGGCTCGTAAAGCCGCTCCCACGCCCAGCCCGGGGCCATGAAGGTCTTGTAGTAGAAGCCCGCCGGGAGGAAGCGACCGAGGAGGTCGTTGACCGCGAGCACATCGAATGCCAGCGCGGGCCAGCGGTTCTGACTCACCGCCGTGAGTCCCTCGTGCAGGGCGAGCGTGGTGGCGAGCCGGTTGGGTTCGCGTCCCGCGGGCCCGATCACATCGACCAGCGCACAGGGCTCGTCGGGTCCGGCCGTGACCACCCCGCGCGGCCGGTGGTACTTGAAGCTGCGGCCCACGAGCTGCCGGCCGTTGGCGAGCAGCGCAGACGCCAGGGTGTCGCCGGCGAGCCCCTGCATGGCACGCCCGTCGAAGCGAAAGCGGACCGGCCGACCGGCATCGGTCAGCTGCCCCGGCGCGATTCTCCCTGGCCCCCGCATCAGCGGCCGGCTTCCGGCGCACGCGGCGGGGCCTCTTCGGCAGTGCCGACCCAGCGGATCTCGTGGCTCACCGTATGGCGCTCGAGCTTCAGAAGCTTGCGGCAGCCGCCCACGTGCAGCCACCACTCCAGGTGCCAGCCGCGCGGGTTTTCGCGTTCGTAGACGTAAGAGGTGAACGCCGCAAGTCCCGCATCGGCCGCCGGGCGGGACTTGCCGGCATCACCCCGATAGCGAAACTCGACTTCATCGCGCACACCGCACCAGGGACAGGGAATGCGCAGCATCAGTGCAGCCAGGGCGACGGCCCGACGCCGCGCTCATCAACGGTGCGACCGGCGGCGAAGCGCCCGAGATCCAGATGAGCCGCGAGCGGGTGCGGGGAGCCGTGCGCGATCAGGTGCGCGGTGGTGAGACCCCCGGCCGGGATCGCCTTGAAGCCGCCGTAGCACCAGCCGCCATTGAAGATCAGTCCTTCAAGAGGCGTCCTGGAGATGATCGGCGAGCCGTCCATGCTCATGTCCATGACGCCTCCCCACTGGCGCAGCACCTTGACCCGCGCCAGCCCCGGCAGCAGCGTCACGGCCGCGGCAGCCACTTCTTCCGCCATGGGCAGCGTGCCGCGCTGGCCGTAGGTGTTGTAGCCATCGATGGCGCCACCAAACACGAGTCCGCCCTTGTCCGACTGGCTGACGTAGAAGTGTCCGGCGCCGTAAGTCAGGACGACGTCGAGCACCGGCTTGATCGACTCACTGACGAATGCCTGCAGCACGTGGCTCTCGATCGGCAGCGACACTCCGGCCATCCGCGCGAGCTCGGATGAATGCCCTGCGACCGCCAGACAGACCGTGTCCGCCGCGATGAGGCCGCGCGTAGTCTCGACGCCGGTTACGCGGTGCGCATCGCGCCGGATGCCGGTGACCTCGCAGTGCTCGACGATGTCGACGCCGGCTTCGCAAGCCGCGCGCGCGTAGCCCCAGGCGACCGCATCGTGGCGCACCGTGCCGCCGCGCGGCTGCAGAAACCCGCCGAGCACCGGGTAGCGGCCGTTGTCCAGGTCGACGAGCGGCACCAGCGACTTGACCTGCGCCGGGTCCAGGGCTTCAGCGTCCACCCCGAGCAGGCGCATCAGGTTGGCGCGCCGCGTGAAGAGATCTCGCTGCGCCTCGGTGTGAAACAGGTTGAGCGTGCCGCGCTGGCTGACCATGGCGTTGAAATTCAGCCGGCGCTCCAGGTGCTCCCACTGCTTGAGCGAGAACTCGTAGAAGCGGATGTTATCGGGTTGGAAGTAGTTCGAGCGGATGATCGTGGTGTTGCGCCCGACGTTGCCGAGCCCGATCGGGCCGCGCTCCAGCACCGCGACGTCCGTGATGCCGTACTCGGTGGCGAGATAGTACGCGGTCGCGAGCCCGTGGCCGCCCCCGCCGACGATCGCCACCCGGTAGCGCGGGCGTGGCGCCGCCTTCGCCCAGGCGCGTGTCCAGCCTCGCTGCCCGTTGAGACCCTCGCGCAGCAGGCGCCCGAGGCCATAGCGGCCGCTCGAGGCACGCGGGGCGCTCGGGAGTTGCGGTGAAGCCTCGGGGGTTTGCGGTCGCGGCTGCATCGGTACCCGCAATCATAAAACGCGCCGCGCGCCGGCACACGGGTTACGGCGCGCCTGGCTTGACGCGCACGGTCACAACCGACAACGTGTCAGGATGGCGAACATTCTGAAGTCCTTGTGCGTGGCGGCGGCCGTCGCGCTCAGCATGTCGTCGCCGCTGCAGGCGGCGGTAGTCGTTTCCTCGAAGCTCTCGAGCAAATCGGCGATGATCGGGGAGATGATTCGCCGGCTCTTGACCGCGCACGGGATCCCGACGGTGGACCGCATGACCCTGGGCGCGACCCCGGTGGTGCGCAAGGCGCTGCTCTCCGGTGAGATCGACATCTACGTCGAGTACACCGGCAATGCCGGCCTGTTCTTCAACGATGCCGGGGATCCCGCCTGGAAAGACCTGCGCAAGGGCTACGAGCTCGGCGCGCGGCTCGACTACGACGCCAACCACATCGTGTGGCTGACACCGGCCAACGCGAGCAACGCCTGGGCACTGGCGGTGCGCCGGGACCTGGCCGCCGCCCGTCGGCTGAAGACCATGAGCGACTTTGCCCGCTGGGTCGCGGGCGGGGGCCAGGTCATGCTCGCTTGTTCAGCCGAGTTCGCCAACGCCGGGACGCTGCGCTCGCTCGAAAAGACCTACGGCTTCAGGCTCAGGTCCGATCAGATGATCGTGCTGGCCGGAGGTGAGACCTCGGCCACCATCACCGCCGCCGCCGCGCACACCAACGGCATCAACACGGCCATGGTGTACGGCACCGACGGGGGCATCCTCGCGGCCAATCTCCAGGTCCTGGAGGACGACCGGCACGACCAGCCGGTGTATGCGCCGGTGCCGACCATTCGCGAAGCGGTCCTCAGGGCATACCCGCAGATCGCCCCGATCGTGAAACCCCTGATGGAGAGCTTCACCCGCGCGACGCTGCAGCAGCTGAATGCGCGCGTGCAGGTCGACGGTGAAGCGATCGGGTCGGTCGCCGCGGACTATCTCAAGACGCAGGGCCTGCTGAAGTGAGCCGGCCCGTGCTCCCGCGGATCGACCGGCTCGGCGCACTGCTCGTCATCGCCGGGACCGCGGCGCTGCTCCTGCTGCCGTTCGTCGTGTTCAAGTCGAACCGCATCGTGCCCGGGGATCCGCGCGGGCTCATGCAGGTGCTGCCGGTGTGGGGGGCGCTCGCCTGCCAGGCGACGCTGCTCGCGGCCGCGGCCGTCGCGCTCGGCATTTCCGACGCCCGCGTGCGGCTTGCCGTGGCGCTCGCCGCCGTCGTCGCCGTGGCGCTGGCCGCCGCTGCCGCCGGCAACGCGCTCACCCCGGCCGGCAACCGGGTCGTGCGCATCGCCCCCGGCGCGGGCTGGTGGGTGCTGCTCGTGGCGCTCGGCCTGATGGCGACGGATGCCATCACGCGAATGCGCCCCGGGCCGGGCCTGCGGGTGCTGTTCCTCGCGTTGTTTCTCGCGCTCGCCGGCCTCGCGCTGTGGCACGGCACGTTCGATCATCTGTCGGTGATGCGCGAATACGCGGTGAATGCCGCGCGCTTCGCGCGCGAGGCCCGCCAGCACGTGCTGCTGGCGCTCGGCTCGCTCGCCGCCGCGGTCATCGTCTCGCTGCCGCTCGGCATCCTCTGCCATCGCGTGCCGAGGCTGCGGGCGGGGACTCTCGGGACGCTGAACGTCATCCAGACGATCCCCGCGATCGCCCTGTTCGGCATCCTCATGGCGCCGCTCGGGGCGCTGGCCGCGGCGGTGCCGCTGGCCGACCAGCTCGGAATCCGCGGCATCGGGGCGGCTCCGGCGGTGGTGGCGCTGTTCCTGTATTCGCTGCTGCCGATCGTGGCGAACACGGTCGCGGGACTGAAGCGCGTGTCGCGCGCCGCGGTCGAAGCGGCGCGCGGCATGGGCATGACGCCCTGGCAGGTGCTGACCGGCGTCGAGCTGGTGCTGGCGCTGCCGGTCATTCTCACCGGCATCCGCATCGTGCTGGTGCAGAACATCGGGATGGTCACCGTCGCGGCGCTGATCGGCGGCGGCGGGCTCGGGGCGTTCGTCTTTCAGGGGATCGGGCAGACGGCGATCGACCTGGTGCTGCTCGGAGCGATCCCGATCGTGGCGCTGGCGTTCTCCGCCGCCGTGGTGCTCGACGCGCTGGTGGAGGTCATGGATCGGGTGAAGCAATGATTACCGTCGAGGGCCTGACCAAGCGCTACGGCGCTACGACCGTGGTCGACGGCGTGTCCATGGTCATCGAGCGCAACTCCATCACGGTGATCGTGGGCACGTCGGGCTCGGGAAAGTCGACGCTGCTGCGCATGATCAATCGCCTGGTCGAGCCGACCAGCGGCCGGGCGCTGCTCGACGGACGCGACACCCGCAGCGAGCCGGCGCACCTGCTGCGCCGCCGGATTGGCTACGTGATCCAGGGCCACGGGCTTTTTCCCCATCGCACGGTGGCGGAGAACATCGCCACCGTGCCGCGCCTGCTCGGCTGGGAGGCAGCTCGCATCCGCGCCCGGGTCACCGAGCTCCTGGAGGTCTTCCAGCTCGATCCCGCGACCTATGCGCAGGCCTTTCCGCATCAGCTCTCGGGCGGGCAGCAGCAGCGCGTCGGAGTCGCGCGGGCGCTGGCCGCCGAGCCCGCCGTGCTGCTGATGGACGAGCCATACGGTGCGCTCGATCCCATCATCCGGGCGAAGGCGCAGGATGATCTGCTCGACATTCAGCGGCGCTTCGGCACCACGGTCGTGCTCGTGACCCACGACATGGAGGAGGCGTTCCGGCTCGGAGATCACGTCGCGGTGATGAGCAAGGGGCGGGTGTTGCAGTACGACCGGCCGGCGGTGCTGCTCACCCGCCCCGCCGACCCGTTCGTGTCGCGCATGACCGGGATCGCGGACCGCGCCCTGCGGCTGCTGTCGCTCACGACGGCCGCCGAGGCCGCAGCGCCCGGTGTCGCGGACGGCCCGACGGTGGCCGCCTCGGCCACGCTGCGCGACGTGCTGTGCGAGCTCGTGTGGCAGGGCGCCGAATCCGCATCCGTCGTGGACCCTGATGGAACGCCGCGCGGCCGTCTCACGGTCGCCGCCATTCTCGCCCACGGCCGGCCCTAGCCGTGCGCATCGCCACACTCGCGCGATTCGCGGCGCTCGCCTTGCTGGTGGCATTCCTCCTGACGCCGCAGAGCTTCGCGCCGCTGTTCGCGCCGCTCACCCAATACGGGGCGCCGCCCATCTACGACCAGGGGAATCTGCTGATGCTAGCGCTGGCGCAGCTCGGCACGGTGTGCGTGGCCGCTGTCGCCAGCACGCTGGTCGCCGTCGGGCTCGGGATCGTGGTGACGCGCCCGAGTGGCGCGCAGTTCCTGCCGCTGTCGCGCACCCTGGTCAACATCGGCCAGACCTTCCCGCCGGTGGCGGTGCTGGCGGTCGCGGTGCCCCTGATCGGGTTTGGAGAGAAGCCGACGCTGATCGCGCTGTTTGCCTACGGGCTGCTGCCGATTTTCGAGAACACGCTGGTGGGACTGAAGACCTGTCCGCCCGCCGTGATGGAGGCGGCCAGCGGCATGGGCATGAGCGCCCGCCAGCGGCTGTTGTCGGTGGAGCTGCCGCTGGCGATGCCGCTGATCCTCGAGGGGATCCGGCTGTCGCTCGTCATCAACGTGGGAACCGCGACCATCGGCTCCACCGTGGCCGCCAAGGGGCTCGGCGAGGTGATCATCGCCGGCCTCCTGTCCAGCAACACCGCGTTCATCCTGCAGGGGGGGCTGGTGACCGGGCTCATGGCGATCCTGCTGTACGACGCGATGGTGGCCCTCGAGCGGCGCATCGGCACGACGGTGCAGATGGAGTGAGAGCGCCGCCCGCGGGCTGGTGGCGGCGATGCCCGCCGCGGCGGGCGAGGGCGGTTCTCGGGCTCAGCGAATGCCCGTGTCGATATCCATGTCGACGCGGACCGTCTGATTTGCGATCACGGTGAACGGGTGCGGTTTCGCCCGCAGCCGCTGCGGCGCGCGCCCCTTCGCATCGAGGATGTAGTCACCGGGCGGCAACTTGACGCGATAGTTTCCCCG
This sequence comes from Steroidobacteraceae bacterium, assembly GCA_050739055.1. Lineage (GTDB taxonomy): Bacteria > Pseudomonadota > Gammaproteobacteria > Steroidobacterales > Steroidobacteraceae > 13-2-20CM-66-19. The sequence goes on from JBOIAH010000309.1 coordinate 9,515, forward strand.
ACCATCCGCGGTTACCCTCGCGATTTCCTGCTTCCCGTCCTTGCTCAAAACGATCAGCGGATATCCGGCATAGGCCGGGGCAAGGGTCTTGGCTGCCAGCGGCGGCGAGCCTGCATCGGCAGCGCCCAGCTCGACCTCCTGCAGCGAGACGATCTTCAGGTGACCTGCGAGAAAACCTTCCGGCGCACTCGCATGCACTGCAACGTAGCCGAGCACGGCCACGCAGATGTATCCGGCTGTCAGCAGGCCTTTGGCGATCAGTTCCATCGCACTTGAAAACCCGGGCGGTGTGGCTTTCCGCCACCCCGCCGAACGCAAATTCGGCCTACCGCAGAGTGAGCGACCAGGCGCTGCGTCCGTGAGTGGCCGCGTACAGCACACGCTCCCCCGAGGCGATCGTGAGCCCCGCCACCTCGACGTTCGGCAGGCCGGAGCCGGCTACCACCCAGGTGGTGGAGCCGGACGGCAGCTTCAGCACGCCGAAATCCGAGGACGCATACAGGTCGCCCGTGACATCGTCGTGCGCGAGACCGGTGATCGGGAAGTCAGGCAGATTGAAGCTGCGATCGACCCAGGTCGCCAGTCCCGCCCCGGTCCAGGTAACTTCGAAGACGTGTCCCGGTGTCGCCCGCGTGTTGACATTGTAACCCGAGTAGGAGATCCACGCGTGGTGTGGGTTCACCGGATCGATCACGATCGAGCTGATGAACCGGGACGGGTCGTTCAACACGGGATCGACTCGGTTCCACACCACGGAACCGGCCGCGGCGTTCGCATTATCGGAAATAAATACACGGCCGGCGCCGGTTGCCACCCAGAGGGTGCCGGTGTTGCTGGGTGTGCGTTGGATCCAGGCCACGGCACTGCCGATACGACTGGTCCCATAGACCGGGGACGCGGGCAGATTATCGGTAAGATCGGTGGCTCCCGGCGGGCCAATGGTGACGAAATCACCGCAATCCGCCTGACCGGCGAAGGTCGTGAACTCGGGGCAATTCGCCTCGAGGAACGCCCGGTCTCCGCCCCAGTCCTGGGTGCGCCACACACTGAAGGACCCCTGGAAGATCGTGCCTCCGTTGGCCGGGTGCGGATCAGCGATAACCGGCGGATAGAAGAAAGCTCCTTCCGGGCTGTTGAAAATCGGCGCCGAGATGATCACCCACTTCGTCGGGTCGCCACCGTGGAAGTTCGCGTCGTTCGCCTGACCGGTAAAGGTGTTGAAGCGAATCGCGTCATTCGTCGAGCTGAAACCGGACTGCCCGCCGTCCCCGTAGATGATCTGGTGCCAGACGGCGCTGCCGGCGTCGTCCTCGCCCTCATCCTCCGTGCCGCCTATCTGCCAAGTACCGTTATCCTGCGTGCCGCCCTGAATCAGGCGCCGCGGATGTTGCGGACTTACCGAGAGGCTCTGGAACTGCAGCGTGGAGAAGCCGCGGTTGATGTTGTTGGCCAACTCGTGCGGGACGCGCGAGAGCAGGCTCTTGCAGAAAGCCGTGTCAGCCGCATTGAGACCGCGGCCGTCGCACTTGAAGGACACGTCCGAGAAAGTTCCGTCTGTCCGGACGACCCCGCCGTCCGAGCCTTCCCAATACAGGTACGGGTTGCCCGGCAGGGTGGCGATGGCATGCTGATCCGGGTGGGTGAATTCAGCGTGACTGGGATCGCCGTCCTGAGTCAGATCGCTCCAGTGGGCTCCCGCGTCGCTGGAGAGAAGGACGGCGCGGCCATTGGAGATGCCGCCAAGCTGGCCGTAGGAGAACGAACCGAGCAGGTAGACCACGTCGGGAAAACCGGCTGGCGTGTAGACCACATTGTCGTACCAGCACTGGCCGGTGCAGTAGTCGTCAACCTGGGCGCCGCCGAATTGGGCGAATGTTGCGGCGGTATCGGCGTTATCGCTGCGCCAGAAATTGGCGAGGTGCCCGGCGCCGCCGCCCTGGCCTTCACCGACATACATGCGCGTCGCTCCATTCGGCAGAGTCGTCACATCGAACTCGCTGCGATCGATGGCAGCGCCGGCGACCGTCGGATCCTGGGGGCTAAAGATCTGGGAAAACGTCGTTCCGTTGTCTGTTGACCGCCAGATGCCATGCTGGAAGGCGTTGACGTAGATGATCCCCGGGTGTGTCGGATCGACCTGAACTCGGGTGGAACCCCGAGCGGGAGTCGGACTTGGCCAGATGAGAGTAAATGTGCTGCCCGTTTGCCGGTAAAGGCCACGCGTTGCGAGCGGATGCCCGGTCGCACCGCTCGATGAGGCGCCACCGTCCGTGGAGCTGACCCCGCGCACGCCGCTGCCGATGGGGACCAGCAGGTTGCCCGCGCTATCCAGCGCCATCTTACCGAGGGAACGCTGGAAGAAGACGTCGCTCCCTGGAACCAAGGTCCAGGTATCGCCGCCGTCGCTCGTCTTGTAGATGCCAACTCCGGCCTCTGAATCGACCGCGGCGTTCTCCTCACCGGTGGCGGCATAGAGGGTGTTGCCCGTTGGGTCATTCGGATCGAGCAGCAGCGAGCCGATGGCGTTCGTGCCGAAGCTGCCGGAGACGAACTCCCAGTGCGGCGTGGACTCGGTGCCGAGTGCGTGGTTGGTGCGCCAGATTCCGCCCCCGGCGGCCGCGACGTACAGCCGGCAACGCTCGCGGCTGCAGCTGGGAGCCAGCGCCATGGCCGTAACGCGACCGGCGGTGATGTACGGAGCACTATCACCCAGTGAGTTCAGGACGCCCGGAACTCTGGCAATGCTCGGTCCAATCAATTGCCAGCGACCGTCGGAAGCCTCATTTCGGTTCAGCGCGGCCCAGCCGTTGCGGGCCGCGTTCGTGACTCCGGCCGGCACGTCGGCTGAAGGGTAGGCGCGCTTCAGGAACTCCTCTATGGAGGGGGTGTACAGGCCGTCGCGGAGCTCGTTCGGGCCGAACAGCGCCCGTTTGTTGGATCCGGCGTCCGCTCCGTTATCCGCGAACGAGACCGGCGCGGCCAGCAGCAACAGGGCGAGTGCTCCCGCACCGCAAGACCAAGCGCGCGGCAAATGGTTCTTCAGCATGATCTGCTCCCCTCGTCAGGATTGTCGTTCTTGAGGCGTATTCGGATCTGTGCGCCGCCGATCTGGCGAGACGCAGGTTAGGCAATTCGCAACACGGCACAGAGTAAACCTTGTGCAGACCCCCGGCCAGTGCTCAGGCACCCGAGGCGCATGATGTACGCGTTCCGCCGCGCATCCACGGTGCGCAAATCGCGCCGCGTGACGACTTTAGGTAGAATCAGGCGGATAGTTTAGTCAGGACGCACGCTAGCGGCACATGGACCCGCTCCCCGACTTCCGTGCTGCCGGAAGGGGGCCTTGTCGGATGACGCCATACGGGTTTACCCCACCGACGATTGACGCGGGTGCGGCCGGCGCGAGCTCAGCGGGCAGCCGCGCGGCGGTGGAACTGCCGACGCTGCTCGTGGCCCTCGCGACCTACGGCGGATGGCTCGCCATCACCCTGGCCTACGGCCGCTGGCAGCTGTGGATCGTCGCGCCCGTCACCGCGGTGCTGATCACGCTGCACGGCTCGCTGCAGCATGAGACCGTGCACGGCCACCCGACCCGCTGGCAGGGCATCAACCGTCTGCTCGCCATCGTGCCGCTGTCGCTGTACCTGCCGTACGAGCGCTATCGCGAGAGTCATCTCGCGCACCACATCGACGCGCGGCTCACCGATCCGCTCGATGATCCGGAGTCCTACTACTGGACCACGCAGGACTGGGCGCGCTTGCAGCCCGTCACCCGTGCGATCGTGCGCCTCCAGCAGACGCTGGCGGGACGGGTCACGGTCGGCGCCTTCTGGGCGATCGGCAGGTTTCTGCACGCCGAGTGGCGGGCCGTGCTGGCCAACCACGCAGGAGTACGTGCCGTGTGGCTCGAGCACCTGTTGTGGTGCGTGCCGGTGATTGCGTGGGTGAAGGTCGTCTGCGGCATGCCGCTCTCGGTGTACGTTCTCACGATGGCGGTCCCGGGGACCAGCATTACGCTGATCCGCTCGTTCGCCGAGCATCGCGCGCGGCCGCCGGTGCGCGAGCGCATTGCCATCGTCGAGCGCTCGTGGATCCTGGGCCCGCTGTTCCTGTTCAACAATCTGCACGCCCTGCACCACGAAGCGCCGTGGGTCCCGTGGTATCACTACCCGGCCCGCTACCGCCTCAACCGCGACCGTCTGATCGCCGAGAACGGCGGTCTCGTCTACCGCAGCTACTTCGATGTGGCGCGCCGTTTCCTCTTTCACGCGCACGATACGCCGGTGCACCCGACGAACCGGGTGCCCCGTCAGCCCGGGCAACCGGCACCGGCCCAGGTCCCCCTGACCTGATCAAGGCTCGAGGTAACGGTGGCCGATGGCGTAGGCGACCACGGCCGTCGCGGTTCTCAGGCCCAGCTTGCGCATGAGGGTGCTGCGATGCTTCTCGATGGTCTTGTGGCTCAAGGAGAGTTGCTCGGCGATTTCACGCGTGCGGTAGCCCAACGCTATCAGCTTCATGACTTCACGCTCGCGGTTGCTGAGTCCGTCCTCGGAAACCTGCCGCGAGGAGGGGTGCTTCCTCACGTAGCCGTTCACCACGCGATCGAAGATCGACGGGCTGATGTAGCGCTTGTTTTCCGCGACGGCGCGGATCGCCGTCATGAGCTCCTGGCGGTCATCGCTCTTCAGGAGATATCCGTCCACGCCGGCTCGTAAGGCTCTTTGAATGAGCTGCTCCTCGTTGCGGGAAGTCAGCACCAGCACCCGGGCCTCCGGCCAGCGCCGCTTCAGGGCCGCCACCGCCTCGGGGCCGCAGCCGTCGGAGATCGAGAAGTCGAGGATCACGACGTGCGGGTCTGACGCGAGGACGGCCCCGGCGGCCTCGGTTGCGTCGCGCGCAACGCCGATGACTTCCATTTCATCCTCGCGCTCGAGCAGCGCGCACAGCCCGTCGCGTGTTATGCCCGCCTGGTCGACAATCAGAATGTTGTTCTTGCGTCGCATGGGAGTCCGCGCACCGCGCACCAGCCGTACTGCCGCCGCTACGGGTGGCAGCATAGGCAAAAACGCTGTTGCATTGCGCTACCGGGTATCACCCAGTTCCGAGGGTATTGCGCCTTGCCCCGCTAGTCAGTTAACCCCCCTACGCGCGCCAGGGTTTCCACGTTAGGCTCGACCGCAGCGCAGAGGCATGAGCGCGAAGTGCCCGGGGGGGCCCAGGCGTGACTTGGTGGAAGGTATTGTTCGTGTATGGTGCGGCTCTGAGTGCGATGCTGTGGTTTCTGCACCGCTCGCGCCGCTATTTCAGATGACCGTCGCCGCCCGCGGGTGGCAGCTCGTCCGGTAGCAGCGTCCAGTCGACGCGCACCCGTGTGCCGCCGCCCTCGCCGGCGGACAGCGCCAGCTTGCCTGCGGTCATCTGCGTGCGTTCGCGCAGATTGCGGATGCCATGTCCCAGGCGGAACGAACCGGAGGAGTCCGCGGTGGGCAAGCCGACGCCGTCATCCGCCACGATCAGTGTGACGGTCGCAGGCTCGCGCGACAGCGCCACGGTCAGGTGCTTTGCCTGGGCATGCTTGGCGACATTGTTGAACAGCTCCTGGGCACACCTGAATATGACGGTCGCGAGCCGCGGCGGAATGGCGGAATCGGCGGCCGAGATGCGGTTGCGGATGCGGATGTGCGGGTAAGTATCGGCGAATTCCCGGCATAGCCACGCGAGCGCCGAGGCGACCCCCAGATCGTCCAGGACCGGGGGCCTGAGGTCCATGGCGATCGCACGGATTTCCGCGATCGTCTCCTGCACGCGTTCGATCGTCCGCGTCAGCAATGAGCGGGTGTCCGCCCGGCGTCCCTGACGGTCGAGCTCCGCGGCCCGCTCCAGGGAGTACTTGATTGCAGCCAGGGACTGGCCGACGGAATCGTGCAGCTCCTGCGCAATCCGGCCGCGTTCGCTCTCCTGCGCCTTGATGAGCTGCTGCGAGAGCAGCCCGAGCTCGTTGCGCGACTCGCGCAGCGCCTGTTCCGCCGCCGCGCGCCCCTCGATCTCGTTCTGCAGATCGCGGTTCGCATTCTCGAGCTCGCGGGTGCGGGCGAGCACCCGAACCTCGAGGCCCTGGTTGAGACCCTCGAGCTC
>JBOIAH010000310.1:0-6085 GCA_050739055.1 Steroidobacteraceae bacterium
ATCTGCATGCTGACCTCGGGGGGCCTGCCCCCATCACTCACGCAGCGGCGAAACTGACGGCCTCCAAGAAGAAGACTCATCAGCTTCGTTTCGCGTCGCACTCAGAACTGGTATTCCAGGCCCGCGAACAGCCCGCGCCGCGCTCCGAACTGCGGCGCGAAGACGCCGATGCCGGTGCCGCTGCGGATCTCGTACACCTTGTCGAACAGGTTGATGACATCGACCCGCGCCGTGAGCGCACCGGAGCCTGCGACCCTGAAGGCGCGACTCACCCCGAGGTTCACCTGGGTGTAGCTCGGCGTGTGGTCGCCGTTCGGGATCTCGATGCCGCCGGGCAGTACCAGGTCGTCCCGCAATCCGGTGCCGAACACCAAGTCGCCGCTGAAGCGCGTCCCGAGCCACACGTAGAACAGGCCGCCCGAGGCGGCCACGCGCCCCTCGTGATCGAGGTGGATGTAGTTGTCGGCAATGTAGGCGAGCTGTGTCCCCGTGAAGTTGAACTGCGAGGACTCGACGTCCTTGCCGTGCGCCGACTGGAACGACAGGTTGGCGTAGGCGGAAAAATCCTTGATCGTGTAGTTGGAGGTCAATTCCACCCCGCCGATGAGACCGTAGCGGTAGTTGAAGGGCGTGAGAATGATCGGCGCTCCGAACTGTCCCTCGTCGATCAAGTGCTGTGACTGCTCGTAGAAGCTGTCGACGCCCAGTGTCAGGGCGTTGTCCATGAGCCTCTGCTGCACGCCGAAGTCGTAGTAGTTGGCGCGCTCGGCGATAGGCGCGGCGTCCTGCGTGACCGAGCCGGGCGGCAGGGCGGTCGTGCCGGCGAATTTCGCGAAGGTCTCGGTGCCGATCAGCTCGAACGGTGGCGGGGTGTAGTAGCGCGAATAGCCCCCGTGCACGGTCGTGCCGGAGGGCATTTCCCAGACAAAATTGACACGCGGGCTCAACTGGCTGCCGCTCGAGTAGGCGCTGTAGTGATCGAAGCGCAGGCCGTAGTTGATCGTGAGCGGCGCGAGCACCTTCCATTCGTCCTGCAGATAGGCGCTGTCGATGAGCTGGGTCTGGGTCCCGTTGTCGGGGATGGTGCGGGCAACGTTGCTGGTCTGCATGCCGGCGGCGTTGATGGGCAGGACCTGCGAGCTGGTGACGCTCTGGGCGCTGTCGTGCTGGAAATACAACCCCGCGCGCACGGTATGCGCCTCGTTCAGCAGGTAAGCGCCGTCGGTCTGCCAGCCTAAGGCGGTGTCATTCTTGAACGCGTTCTGGGCGATGCCGTTGTAGAGCAGATCCCCGGTCCAATCCGGCCCGAAGTGCAGCGTGGTGTAACGCGCCGACAGCGAGGTCTGCCAGTTGAGCGCACCTTGCGCGTGCTGCCAGCTCACGATCGCGTACTGCGCGGCCTCGTGCTGCGTCTCGTTGAGATCGTCGCTGAGAAATGCGCTCTGCCCTTGCACGTTGAGTCCGAGCGCGGGCTGCAGTCCGCGCTGATTCGGAATCTGGAAAGCATCGTCGGAGGTGCCGAGGATGAGCGAGACCCGATCGTTCTCATCGAGGATGTCCTCGAAGTAGCCGAAGCCGTGCAGCTGGGTCGTGTGATCGTGCAGGGGATTGGAACTGCCGTCGGGGGATTCAATCCCCAGGTCATCCTGCTTGTAGTCGCCGGCCACGTAGTAACTGAGACTGCCCGAGCTGCCGCCATACTCGGCCGCGGGCTCGAAGGTCGCGTGGCTACCGCCGTAGACCGACACCGCCCCGCCGGGCTGGAGCAGTCCGCCGTTGGTAGTCAGGTCGACGATCCCCGCGGTGCGCAGGCCGTACTCCGCCGGCAGCGCACCGGTGATCAGGCTCAGTGAGGAAATCAGCCGCGGACTTAAGGTCTGGCTGAAGACACTGATGCCCTCGGGCAGGATGATGCCGTTCAGCCGGTATTGCAGGTCGTTGTGGTCGGCGCGCACGTGCAGCTGCCCGAAGGAGTCCTGCACCACGTCCGGCGCCTGCAGCAGCACCTGGTTGAGCTGTACGTTCTCGCCACCGGGACTCGCGGCGATCGCTTCGCTGGTGATCTTGTAGGTCGACGCGCCGGTCTGCGTCTCGATCTCGGAGCGCGCCACGTTGAGCCGCCTGGCCGAGATCACCACCGTCGCCAGCTGGCCGCTCTGATCGGTCGGCGCAGTGGCGTCCGCAGCAGTGGCGTCCGCAGCGCCGCCGGGTTCAGCGGCTGCGACGGTGACCGCGACGACAATAAAAGTCAGCAGGGTGAGCACGCCAAAGGTGGCGGCCCGGAACCGGGAATTGACCATGAAGCGACTCCGCAATGAGCCTTGGATGTCAGGCAGTCCGCGCGCTGCGCCGGGTGCTGACTTCAGGAACCGGAATGGGCTCTAGGCTTGCGGAGGGCCGCGGCTGCGCGGGGTCGGCGTGTCGGCGCCGACGATCGCGTAGCAGGGCTCGGGAATCGGGAGGAATCCACCCCGATAAACGGGGAGGCTGGGAACGCCGCCGCTCGCGGGGCTGGCAACCGGCGCGAATGACTCGCAGGTCGGGCACACCGCGCTGTCGTGAAGCGGGTCGGCGCGCACGCTCGCGCCGCTCGCGTGCTGGCTGTGGCTCAGGTGGCCGAGCTCGTGCAATACCGCGCCGGTCTGGGCAAACACCAGCAGCAGCGACAGAACCCACGAGACAGTCACTCGACGCATAGAAGGCAGCACACCTTGCAGGCGGCGGCGAGTCTAACCCGTCAAACCGCCGATTTACCAGCCGCGCTGCACAGTCCGCCGCTACAGCCAGCCCTTCTGCCGCGCGAGGCGATACGCCTCGATGCGGTTGGCGGCGTTGAGCTTGCCGATCGCCTCCGAGAGGTAGTTGCGCACCGTGCCGTACGACAGGCTTAAGTGCGTGGCGATGTCGGCTGAGGACATGCCCTCGCCCGCGAGCCGCAGCACCTGGCGCTCGCGCTCATTGAGCGGATCGCCGTCGGTCCAGGCCTCGACCGCGAGCTGCGGATCGACCACCCGCCCGCCGGCGTGCACCTTGCGCACCGCCTCCGCAAGCTGCTGCGCGGGCGCATCCTTCAGCAGATAGCCCGACACCCCCGCATCGAGCGCGCGCCGCAGGTAGCCGGCGCGCGCAAAGGTGGTGACGATCACGATGCGGCTCGGCAGGCCGCGCTCGCGTACCCGCATCGCGAGCTCGAGCCCGGTGAGCCCGGGCATCTCGATGTCGGCCACGATCACATCGGGACGCAGGCGCTGCGCCTCGGCCCAGGCGCTCGTGCCGTCGGCGCAGCTGCCGAGCACCTCGATGTCGGGCTCCAGCCCGAGCAGCGCCGCCAGCGCACCGCGCACCATCGCCTGATCCTCGGCCAGCAGCACGCGGATCATGGGGTGAGCGGCAGCTGCGCCCGCAGCACGGTGCCGGCGCCGCGCGGGGAGTCGATCTCGAGCGTGGCGCAGGTCGCGTGGGCGTGCCGCTGAATGTTGGTGGCGGCTTCGCGCACGATCATCGCCAGCGCGGTCTCGATGCCCGGCGGCAGCGCGGTCGCATCCTGCCGGCAGCTGAGCTCGACACCGCACGACTGCAGCAGGGCGCGCGCGGACGCCAGCTCCCCGGCGAGCGCGGCCGAGCGCATGCCGGTGACCGCGGTGCGCACTTGGGAGAGCGCGTCGCGCGCGATGCGGGTCACGTCGCCGATCTCGCGCGCCGCCGCGGCCGGGTCGCGCCCCACGAGCTTGCCCGCCAGCTCGCCCTTGATGGCGACGAGCGACAGCGTGTGCCCCAGGAGGTCGTGCAGGTCACGGCCGATGCGCTCGCGCTCGGCGATTGCCGCCAGCCGCCGCACCTCCTGCTGCGAGAGTCGCAGCTGGAAATTCCGGCGGCGATTCTCGCGCGCAAAGCCATTGCCGACGCAACAGGCGGTGCACAGCAGCGCCGCGACGGCAACGATCAAGAGCGGTTGTCCGAGCAGCAGCACTTCGGCGGTCAGCAGCACGAGCAGCAGCAAGGTGAGGAGCAGCGGGCGCACGAACCCCGGCAGCGCGAGCGGCGCGAACGCGGCGGCGTAGACCAGGTAGGTGTTGGCGTACGGATTGAAGGGCTCGAGCGCGTAACACAGCAGCGCAACGCCCAATACCAGAGTGATGCCCGGCTGCCAGCGGCTGGCGAGGTAGCGCACGTACAGCGCGAGAAACACCGGCAGGCTGATCAGCGTCAGCCACAGCCAGGTCCACCCCGGTTGATGCCACGTCAGCGGCATGAACAGGAACCCGAGATAGAAGAGCCACAGGAACGGCGGCCACCCCGGCCCGTCCCGATCGGGCGATTGGAAGCGGCGCAGCCGCTGGAGCCACTCGGAGATATTCATGCCGGATCGCAAATCGAATGACCCGCGAAGCTTAGCCGAACCCCCTCAGGTCCCCCAGCGGGCGCGCCCCAGGGCGCGCCGGGCGGCCGCGACGCACGCCGCGGAGATTGCGGCGAGCACCAGCACATGAGCGCCCGTTGCGGCGCGATCGCCCGCTCCCGCCACGACCCAGGCGATCTGCGCCAGGTGCCAGGACGGCCACAGCGGCGCGAGCCGCGCGATGCTGTGCGGCAGGAAGGTGAGCGGCACCCACAGCCCCGACAGGAACGACATCGGCAGGTAGATGAGGTTGAGCACGGCGGGAGCCGCGGAAGCCCTGGCGAGCGCGCCGACCAGGAGGCCGACGGCGCAGAACGGCACGACCCCGAGCACCGCAAGCACGAACAGCGTGGCCCACTGCACCAGCCCCAGCACCACCCCGCCCACGGTGGCCGCGATCGTCATCAGCATGATCGACACGACGCCGGCGAACAGCATCGACATGGCGAGTTTCGCCGCGAGGTAGATGCCGCGCGGCATGGGTAGTGCACGCTTGAGCGCGAGCAACCCGCGCTCGCGGTCCGTGGCGAGCGTGATGCCGAGCGCGAACAGCCCCGGGGCCATGGTCCCGAGGACCAGGAAGCTCGCCAGCGCGCGGCGCGCGCCGTCCGGGTTCGCGTGCACGGGCGCGAGCAGCACGCCGAACAGCACGTAGAACATGAGCGGAAAGGCGACGGTCGGCACCGCGAACGACGGGGCGCGTAGCAGGCGCAGGAACTCGGCCCGCGACTCGAGCAGGAAAATCCGCAGCGACGAGACCGTGCGCGGCACGGCCGTTGACGCCGGCGGCACGGCTGGCGCGGCGCGCGGCACGGCAGCGGCTTGACTGACAGCGTTCATCAGGCCGCCTCCTTCGTGATCCTGACGAATGCTTCCGCGAGCCCGGTGCGGCGCACCTCGAGCTCGCGGAGCTGTGGGTCGGCATCCAGCAGCGCGCGCACGATGGGCTCGGCGGCGAGTCCCTCGATGTCGAGCCAGTGATCCTGGCGGGTCGCGCCGCTGACCCCGGACCAGGCGCGCACCTCTTCGACGGGCAGCGCGCTGATGCAGCGGATGCGGCGGCGCACGCCGTGCGCGCGGATTTCATCGACCGTCCCCCCGCTGACGATCCGGCCGCGCACCAGCACCGCGACGCGCTGCGCGAGCGCCTCGGCCTCCTCGAGATAGTGCGTAGTGAGAAGAATCGCGCACCCGTTGGCGGTGAGCTCGCGCACCACCGCCCAGAGCGCCTCGCGCGCTTCGATGTCGAGCCCGGTGGTCGGCTCGTCCAGGAACAGAAGTTCCGGGTTGCCGCTGATCGCGAGGGCGAACTGCACGCGCCGCTGCTGTCCGCCCGAGAGCTTCCCGTAGGGCGTGCGCAGCACGGCGGCGATGCCGGCCAGCGCTGCGACTTCGGCCAGGGGGCGCGGATTCGGGTAGTAGCCGGAAACGAGCCGCAGCAGCTCACCGACCCGGAGCGTGTCCGGGAGCGCCGCGCTCTGCAGCATGACTCCGAGGCGGCGGCGCACCGCGAGGTCCTGCGGCGATCCGCCCAGCACCTGCACCTCACCGGACTGCGGGGCGACGAGCCCGAGCAGCAGCGAGATCGCGGTGGTCTTGCCAGCCCCGTTAGGCCCGAGCAGCGCCGTCACTTTCCCCGGCTCGATGGCGAGCGACACCCCGTCCAGCGCGAGCTGCTCGCCGTAG
>JBOIAH010000311.1:0-1482 GCA_050739055.1 Steroidobacteraceae bacterium
CATCTTCGCACCGTAACTGACAGGAGGCGCGAGAGTGGCAATCAATGAGTATTTTCCCGGCACCGCGACCGTGTACGTGGGACTCAGCACCGACACGAAGCCGGCAGCGGGTATCGGAGCGAAGTTCGTCGAGACGGACACGGGCAAGGTTTATTTGTACCTCAATACCGGCGCGTGGGTTCAAGTCGGGGTGCTCACCGCGGGCACGGGCGCGAATGTCGCGGTGTCGGTCTAGGGGCGCCTGTGGCAAGCCAGCACCGTCGCCCAGGTGCGATCTCTCCGAGCCTCAAGAACCGGGATCTTGCGGTCTATGCGTATGCGCACCTCCTCGCGGATCTCTCGCAGGGCATGCTGCGCGGGGCGTCGCCTGCGCTCTACCGCGAGATGCGTGCCCGCGCCCGCGACTTGGTGGGACTCCTCGAGGAGCCGCTCAAGGGCCCTCGCCCGCGGGGCAGGAATATCGTCGACCTGGTGCGGCACCGTCGCGTCCGGGAGGTCCTCGCGGCGCTCGACGCGTCTGCGCCGGATGCCCCGCCGCCGCGGAGGGCATAACCGATGGAGGGAGTGTTAGATGTTCGATCGCAGTAAAAATGAACCACGCGCCACGGCCGGCCTCACCCTGGGAGCCGTGAGCAAACGGCTGCGCGAGAACGGTTTCGATCCGGTGAGCGCGCTCGAACCCTTCGGTCGTTTGCTCCAGACGACACCGCCGATCTTCGCCCCTCACGCACCGCATCTCCTGAGCGAGCATCCGCCTGCCGTCGTGGTGAGGCACCCGCTCGCCGTGCTCGTCCTGACGCCGCTCCCCGAGAACCCGGAGCTCGAGCAACGCATCCGCGGCGTGCTCGAGAAACGCGGCCTTATGCGTGGTCCGTGCCGTATCGGGAGCGATAACCGCGAAGCGCGGCCGCTGCGCCTTTCTGATCAGTGGGTTTACAGTGATGTGCTCGACGGGGCCGTGCGATTCGACCAGCAGACCAACACCGGCGCGCAGCTCGTGCACTCGGTGCTGCCGCTCGATGCGAGCTGGCCCGACGGCGACCTCCTCACCGTGCCGTACGCCAAGCTCCCGCAGCTCGGCGAGCCGCTCTCGCTGTTCGAGGAGCTCAGGGGGCTCCCGTTAGCCATCGCCGCCGAGAAGGCGCCGCCGCGAGAGAAGCCCACCTCTCGCCTCGCCCGGCTGCGCAAGTTGCACGAGGAGCGGCTCACCGAGCTCGCGAGCCGGGCCCGTGGGCCTTCGGGCCACGTTCTCGACTCGTACGGCAAGGCCGTGCCGTCTTTCCCGGGCGAGCCGGCGCCCGATCCGCGCGAGGATTCACTCGCGACCGGGCTCGAGGAGCTCATCGGCGACGCCGAGGACGGACGGTGACCTCCAGCTTCACCACGAAGCGCCTGCGCGCCTCGCTCATCCTGCCGCAGGGCACGTTCCCTGGCACCGATTCCAACACCCTCGTGCTCGAGAACTTCCGCATGAGCGCGCAG
>JBOIAH010000312.1:0-6860 GCA_050739055.1 Steroidobacteraceae bacterium
GTGTCCCAGTTATAGTGCATGAGCAGCGACGCCTCGCGGCGACGCGCGACAACCGCCGCAATCGTGGGGACGAAGCCGTTGAGCCAGGTCTTCAGCAGCGCACGCCCCACGGCCCCTTGTGGCAGCGTGACCTCCAGCAGGCACAGCCGCCCGCCCGGGCGGAGCACCCGGAAGAATTCGGCAAACGCGGCGGACAGATCGCTGATGTGGCGCAGGGCGTACCCCATGCTGACAAAGTCGGCAGCACCGTCAGGGGCGGGGATCCTCTCGGCGCTGCCGCTCAGCAGCCGCACACCGACGGGCACGCGGGCGTTTTCGATCATGCCGGGACTCGGATCCACACCGGTGACGCGTGCCGGATCACCGGCGACCTTTACAGCGGCACAGGCGAGCAACCCCGTGCCGGTGCCGACGTCGATGACGCTCATCCCCGGCGTGAGGCCCGCCTTTTCGAGGGCCTGCCGGCGGTACCAGGAGCCGGTCCCGAGTCCGACGATGCGCTCGAGCCGGTCGTAGTCGACGGCCGTTCGATCGAAAATCCCGCGAACCCACGCGCTGCGGTCGCGTTCGGTGTCGTAGTAGGGGCGCAGCGGGGGGTGTGGTGCCGGCATGTGCGTCGGGTCTCGCGAGCCTGATCTTACTAGAACCTATCTCAAAAGCCGGTACATGCCGAGGTTCAATGCCCGCGGTAGACTGACAAGCCCGGCGGATGGCCGGCACGAGGGGAGGTCACGATGCCGGCGTTTGAGCGTGAGATGCTCGTGCGTTTCCGCCATTGCGATGCCGCCGGTTGGGTGTTCTACCCGCGGTATTTTGAGATGATCAGCGACTTCGTTGAAGATTGGCTCGAGGACGGGCTCGCGGCCGGCGCGCCCGGCCTGTTTCATCGACGCCAGATACTGACGCCGTCGGTGCATTTTACGGTCGACTTCCCGAAGCCAACGCACTACGGGGAGCGTCTCACCTTCAATCTGTGGACGGTGAATGTGAGGCGGGCTTCGTGCGAGCTGCGGATCGAAGCGTCCCGGCAGAGCGAGCTGCGCATGCGGGTGAAGCAGGTCCTGGTCTTCATCTCCGCCCGCACGGCGCGCGCGATTGCCATTCCGCCGGAGCTGATCGACCGCATGCGGCGCTTTTCATTGGACACGCAGGCCGCGCGGCCCAAGCTGCGCAAGGCCCGGTCCAGGGCGAGAGAGTGAGCTTATGAGCACGACACCCCAGGCAGCAGCGGCCTCCAATGCGCGCACCCTCGCGGAACTAGTGGGCGCGATCCTCGCCGGCGGCATCCGCGTAATCGATCTCACCGTGCCGCTGGAGCCGGCCACGCCGACCATCAAGTTGCCGCCGCAGTTTGCACCTTCCAAGGCGTTCTCGCTGGAGGAGATCTCCCGCTACGACGAGCGCGGACCGGCCTGGTACTGGAACAACATCGCCTGTGGCGAGCACACCGGTACCCACTTCGACGCTCCCATCCACTGGGTGACGGGCAAGCACTACCCCAACAACGCCACCCACAACATCCCCGTGGACCGCTTCATCGGTCCTGCCTGCGTCATAGACGTGGCCGCCGAGGCGCAGGCGAATGCGGATTTCCTGCTGACGCGCGCGGTGCTCGAAGCGTGGGAGAAGAAGCATGGGCGGATCGCGGCGCATTCCTGGGTTCTCATCCGAACCGATTGGTCGCGGCGCACGGGCGCGCAGGCGTTTCTCAACGCCGGACCCGACGGCTCACACACGCCGGGCTTTCATCCGCAGTGCGTGCCGTTCCTTGCCAAGGAGCGGGACATTCTCGGGGTGGGTGTGGAGACGGTCGGCACGGATGCCGGGCAGGCGCACAGCTTCGAGCCGATGTTTCCGTGTCACACCATCATGCACGGCTCGAATCGTTTCGGGCTGGCGAGCCTGACCAACCTCGACAAGCTGCCCGCAACCGGTGCGATCGTCATTGCCCCGCCGCTGAAGATCGTCAACGGCTCGGGGAGCCCGCTGCGGGTGCTCGCTCTCGTGCCGGCCTGAGCGGCGGACACGGGACCGGAGAACACTCATGGCCGAACGCTCCTTTGCGAGTGAGGTACAGACCCTGCGTCTGGGCGAGGGCGAGGAGTTCGAGGGCGAGGGCATTCTCGCCGTCACCAAGGCGCTGCTGCAGTCCGGGGTCGCCTACGTCGGCGGCTATCAGGGTGCGCCAATTTCGCACCTGATGGACGTGCTGGCGGACGCCGAGAGCATTCTCAGCGAGCTGGGCGTCCGTTTCGAAGCGAGCGCCTCCGAGGCGACCGCCGCGGCGATGCTGTCCGCATCCATCAACTATCCGCTGCGCGGCGCGGTGACCTGGAAGTCGACGGTTGGAACCAACGTGGCCTCGGATGCGCTCTCCAACCTCGCTTCGGCAGGGGTGAAGGGCGGAGCGCTCATCATCCTCGGCGAGGATTATGGCGAGGGCGCGAGCATCATGCAGGAGCGCACCCACGCCTTTGCCATGAAGTCGCAAATTTGGCTGCTCGATCCCCGGCCGCAGCTGCCGCAGATCGTGCGGGCGGTCGAGCGGGGCTTCGAACTGTCGGAAGCCAGCAATACGCCGGTAATGCTGATGTTGCGCATCCGCGCCTGTCACGTGTTCGGCCGCTTCGTCTCGAAGAACAACCGCCGGCCCTCGTTCTCGGCGGCGGATGCGCTGAGCGCGCCATCGCGTGACTATGGGCGGATCATTCTGCCGCCCTCCACTTATGCGCAGGAACGGGAAAAGATCGAGACGCGCCTGCCGGCTGCCGTACGGTTCGTGGCGGAGCAGGGGCTCAACGAATTCGTTGCGGGGGAGACCGCCGACATCGGTATCGTTCTGCAGGGTGGGCTGTATAGCAACACGCTGCGGGCCATGGAGCTGCTCGGGTGCGCGGACGTGTACGGTGCCAGCCGCGTTCCCTTGTATGTCCTCAACGTCACCTACCCGCTGGTGTCCGCGGAGTGGGTCAGGTTCTGCAGCGGCAAGCGCGCGGTGCTGGTCATCGAGGAGGGCCAGCCGGAATTCATCGAACAGGCGGCCAATCAGATGCTGCGCCGGGCGGACGTCAATACCCGCATCGTGGGCAAGGAGATGCTGCCGGTGTTCGGCGAATACACCGTGGAGGTGCTGCGCAAGGGACTCGGGGCGTTTGTCGATGAGTGGGCTCCCCAACTGCACGCCGGCGGCACCGCTGCCCGCAGGACGAACGTCGCGCCACAAGCGGCGGCGAAGCTCGCGGCTCTCGTGCCGCCGCGCCCCTCGGGCTTGTGCACCGGGTGCCCGGAACGCCCGTTCTTTGCGGCGATGAAGATCCTGCAGAAGGAAATCGGGCCGCTGCATATCAGCGCGGACATCGGCTGCCATTCCTTTGCGACCCTGCCGCCCTTCAACATGGGGAACAGCATCATGGGTTATGGCCTGGGAGCCGCGGGCGCCTCGGCCTTCGGCACCGACGGCGGCAAGCGCGCGGTATCGATCATGGGCGATGGTGGCTTCTGGCATAACGGACTGACCAGCGGCATCGGCAATGCCGTGTTCAACAAGCACGATGATCTGACCGTCATCATCGACAATGGATACTCGGCGGCGACCGGCGGCCAGGACATTCTCTCCTCGCGCGCCACCAACGAGCACCGGCAGGGCAATCACTCGATCGTGGACGCCGTGAAGGGCATTGGGGTCAAATGGGTCAGGCGCACCCACACCTACGACATGCGCGGCACGCTCAAGGTGCTGCGCGAAGCGCTCGCCACGCCGGAGCGCGGTCCGAAGGTCATCGTCGCCGATGGGGAGTGCTCGCTCAATCGCCAAAGGCGCGTGCGACCGCTGATGCGCAAGGCCATCCAGGACGGCGAGCGAGTCGTGCGGGAGCGATTCGGGGTCGACCCGGATACCTGTACGGGAGACCATTCGTGTATCCGCCTGTCGGGATGTCCGTCGCTGACGATCAAGGACAATCCGGATCCCCTGCGCACCGACCCGGTCGCGCATGTGGACGACAGTTGCGTGGGCTGCGGTGTATGCGGGGAGGTGGCAGATGCCGCGGTGCTGTGTCCGTCGTTCTATCGCGCCGAGTTGCTCTACAACCCGTCGCGCTGGGATCGTGCGGTGAACGCCGTGCGCAGTGCGGTAATCGGCGTCCTGCAACGGCGCAGTGAACGCCGGCGTCTGCGCTACGCGCTTTAGAAGTTACTTTCGGAGGTCCATGGCCGAGCGGCCGATCAAGCTGTCGATCGCGGCCCTGGGAGGGCAGGGCGGAGGAGTGCTCGCGCAGTGGCTCGTCGAGATTGCGAAGTCCGAAGGCTATATCGCGCAGTCCACGTCCGTTCCCGGTGTGGCGCAGCGCACCGGCGCCACCGTCTATTATCTCGAGTTCTTTCCGCGGGCCGCCGCCGCCCGGGCCGGCCGCGAGCCCGTCATGGCCCTGATGCCCGTGCCGGGAGACGTTGACTGTGTCATCGCCTCCGAGCTTGCCGAGGCGGGCCGCGCAATCCAGCGCGGACTCGTGACGCCGGAGCGCACCCTCCTGATCGCGTCGACCCATCGCTCGTACGCCATCGGAGAGAAGAGCGCTCTGGGGAGCGGCGCCACGGACTCAGGAGAGTTGGCGCAGCTGATACGCAGCAGCGCCAGGCGCGTGATCCTGTTTGATATGGAAGAGACCGCGGAGCGCAACCACAGCGTCATCAGCTCGGTGCTGCTCGGCGCGCTGTGCGGCAGCGGCGCGTTGCCGTTTCGCAAGCAGGCCTTCGAGGCGGCGATCCGCAGCAGCGGCATTGCGGTTGAAGCGAATCTCGCGGCCTTTGAGGACGCGAATCAGCGCGCGCAACGCGCCGACAGCGGCTTCACCGGAAAGCCCGCTCGCACGCCGCCGCAGGATATCCCTTCGACGGCCCGGGCCCACCGGGCGCAGGCGCTGCTGGACCGCGTCAGGCGCTTGCCGCCGCCGGTGCAGCCGGTAGCGCTGGAGGGCACGCGGCGGGTCACCGACTATCAGGACCCACGGTACGCGCTCTTGTATCTGGACCGCCTCGAAAGAGTCGCGGCGCTCGAATCCAGGGCGGGGGCGGGGGCGGACGGCAACTCGTACGCGCTCTTGGAGAGCACGGCACGCAGCCTTGCGTTGTGGATGAGCTTCGAGGATCCCATGCGGGTAGCTGACCTCAAGACCCGCGGCTCGCGATTTGTGCGGGTCCGGGAGGAGATCCGTGCGCCTGCCGGACAGCTGTTCGGGATCACCGACTTCATGAAGCCCCGGGTTCAGGAAATCGCCGGGACGATGCCGGCCCCGGTCGGGCGCTGGGTGCTGCATTCCGCTCGCCTCAGCAAATGGCTGGCGCGGGGGACGGGCGGCCGGCGGATCCGCACGAGCACGATCAGCGGTTTCCTGTTGCTCTATGCTGTGGCGGGACTAAAACGCTGGCGGCGCTCCACCTTGCGATTTCACGAAGAGAATGCGCGCATTGAGGACTGGCTCGGACGGATCGAAGGGCTGGCAGCCGAAAACTATTCCCTGGCCGTTGAGTTGGCGCGGGCGCAGCGGCTGATCAAAGGCTATGGCGAGACTCACGAGCGGGGCTGGCGGAATTTCTCGCTGTTGCTCGGGCAGCTGGGCACTCTGGCGCCACGCTCTGACGGCGGGGCGCTCCTGGCGCGGTTGATCGATGCGGCACTGGCGGATGAGGAAGGGGCAGCGCTGCGCCACGAGCTCGCGGCGCTGGAGGGCCGATGAGCAGCCCCGTAGTCGCGCGCCCGAAACCATACCTGGTCCCCGTCGAAGCGGGCCGGACCTATTTCTGGTGCCGTTGCGGGCGTTCGTCGACTCAGCCATTTTGCGACGGCTCGCATCAGGGGACCGAATTCAGCCCGGTGAAGTTCGTGGCCGGCCCGCAGGACGAGGAGCTGCTCCTGTGCGGCTGCAAACAGACCGGCTCGGCGCCGTTCTGCGACGGCGCGCATAGCAACCTGCCGGGGGGCTCGCCGCTGGACGATCCGCGCAGCGCAGCCAACCGGGACATCCCCGTCGTGACCGGGCGGGACGGCGCGCGCGCCTGTCTCAACGGCGACTGTTACGTATTCTCGCCGGAGCTTGCGCCGATGATGTCGCGCGGCTCGCTGCACTACTGCTACATGGTGTGCGCCGCCCTGGGCTCCGTGTATCAGACCCAGCTGCTCATGGAAGTCAGCGGCGCGCCATCGCCGGTCATGACTCTGGGCGAGCGCGACGCCATTCTGTTCATCGGCGGGGGAAGCGGCACGGTGACCATCTGCGGCCGCGGCTTCGCGGTCAAGACCACGGACGGCATCTATATACGTCCGTCCGAGGCACTGCAGCTCAGGGCGGATGCCGGCGAAAAGCTCAAAGTGTTCGTGCTGGCGTGTCCGCTTGGGGAAGTCGCCTGGCTCGATGTCATGCCGGGCAATTTCGACGCACAGTACCCGCAGCGGGTGGTAGCGGTCGATGCGGAGCGGCGCGTCGCCATGGGTCCGCGGTATTTCCAGGTCCTGGTGGACAAGCGCATCGGCTCGAGCGTCATCACCCAGTTCATCGGTCACATACCGCTTTCCAAGGCGGCACCGCATCGACACCTCTACGAAGAGGCGATCATTGTGCTGTCCGGTGAGGGCTACATGTGGACCGAGGACAGAAAGGCGCGGGTGCGGGCGGGCGATGTGATTTTTCTGCCGCGCAAGCAATTGCATTCGCTGGAGGCGACGTCTGCAGAGGGCATCGACGTGGTCGGCGTCATCTGCCCGGGCGACAATCCCGGCATCAACTACTACGACTGACGCGCTCCGGGCGGGCGCGCATGCAAAAGGTCTCGATCAGCGAACGGGAAGGCGGCCTGCAGCGGGA
>JBOIAH010000313.1:0-1102 GCA_050739055.1 Steroidobacteraceae bacterium
GAACAGCGCCGCAACGTAGTGACGGTCGGCCGTCCAGCTGCGGGCGAGATTCCCCGGGTAGCGCTCGGAACCGGGCAGCAGCTCATCGGCGAGCCGCACGAGGTCGCCGAGGAAGGTGAGCTCCCCGCCCGGGCGCACCCTGGAGTGGCTGCACACGATCTGTTCGACGAGCGTCGTGCCCGAGCGCGGGAAGCCGGTGATGAAGATCGGCTGCGCGACATCGGTGCGCGTGGACGCGCGCGGCAGTGCTGTGAGGTTCTCCCGCGTGAAGAACTGCCGGCACAGCCCGAAGAGCGCCGCGACGTACTGGGACTTGTATTCCAGCCCGCCACCTTCCTGCGCGAGCTTGCGCTTGCCTTCGATGAAGTCCTGCCAGGCCTCCGGGTATCTGCCGGCGCGCTCGCGCAAGCGCCCACGCTGCAACTGCGCGTCCCCTGCGAGCGTGCCCGCCCCATCCAGAATCGCGAGCGCCTCCGCGTGCCGGCCCACGCGCGCCCGGTAGCTCGCACGCAGCAGGCTCACCTCCTCGGGCGAAGAGACGGCTTCGGTGCGCTCGAGCAGCTCCTGCGCGCGCTTGAGATCGCCGCGCGCTTCGTAGAGAGTGGACCAGTGGGCGAGCGTCTTCGGGTCCTGCGGCGCGAGGGTGTGCGCCGCAGAGAAATAGCCGTCCGCCTCATCCGGCCGGCCCTGCTTGAGCAGGTTGAGCGCCAGGTTCAGGAGATACGGGGCGTGCGGGCCGCAGAGCTCCAGGGCGCGGCGAAAGTGCCATTCTCCGGGGGGCAGGTCGTTCATTTCCGACAGCACCAGGCCGAAGAGGTTGTGACCGTGCGCGCTGCGCGGATTCACGCGCAGCGCAGTGCGCGCCACCTCGCCCGCGTCCCCGAGCCGGCCGTGCGCCATGAAAATCTGCACCAGCTCGTTGTAGGCCCACTCGGTGCGCGGATCGGCGCCGATCAGCGCGTCCAGAGTCCTGACCGCCTCGAGCGCCTGCCCGCGATTCTTCTGCACCAGGTAGCGCAGCTCGAGCGCATCGATGTCGCGGCCCGCGGTCGCGAGTCGCTGCTCGGCGGCCGCCGCGGCGCCCTGCAGGTCGCCGCGCCCA
>JBOIAH010000314.1:0-11492 GCA_050739055.1 Steroidobacteraceae bacterium
CGCGGCCGCGCACAGCTCTGCATGCCGCACCTCGCGCGGCTGGCGCGCCAGCGCGCGCGCCGCGGCGTAGAAGCGCGCGAGGTCATCGTCCTGCTGCGCCAGCAGCCGCCGGAAACCGGGCCCGCACTCGTAGTAGGTCGCCACCGATGCGAGCTGCGCGTTGTTCAGCCCGTGAGCGATCCACTCGTCGTAGACCGGGAAGCGGACCCCCTGGCGACGCTCGAGAGCGCCAAGGTCCGCGGCCAGCTGCGCGAGCAGCAGCGCTTTCCGGGCGCGCATCTCAGCGGGCGCGAGCCCCGAGGCGTACAGCGCGGCGAGCTGCCCGCGGGTGCGCGCCAGCAGTGCGAGCAGCGACTCCTGGAGCGCCTGCGAGGCGCGGAAGCTGCGGATGCGATCCGCCTTGCCCTGGAACTTCAGCCAGCGCGCGAGTCCCACATCCTCGACCGTCGTGGCGAACGCTTCGTTGAATTCCGAGTCGCCGCGCACATACAGGAGTTGGTGGGCGAGCTCGTGGAATAGGGTCGCCGCGAGCTCATCGTCCCCGGAGCGCAGCATGCTCGAGAGCACCGGGTCGGCGAACCTGCCGAGCGTCGAGTACGCGGGCACGCCCTCGACCACCACGTCGTAGTCGCGCAGCGCGAGCCCCGCGGCAAAGTCGCGGGCGCGCTGTTCGCTGAAATAACCGCGGTAGGCGACGCAACCGGCCACCGGGAAGCACCAGCGCTTGGGGCGTACCGAGAACTCCGGCGCCGCCACCACGTTCCACACCACGTACCGGCGGCCGAGGTCGGCGTAGCTGCGGTAGCTCTTGTTGTCCGGCAGGCCGAGCTCGCGCGAGGCGAATTCCCGCGCGGCGTGCACCTCGGCGAGGCGCGTGCGCAATGCGGGCGGGGTGCCCGGGTCGGCAAGCAGTTTCTCGATGGGCACCCGCTCGCGCAGCACGTGCCACTGGCCGGCGGCGGCCTGCATCAGATAGAGCGTGCCGCAACCGGCCGGGAGCGCGGATGCCGCCGCGAGCAGCAGCGTGCGCGCGCCGCGCGCCAGCTGCGCGGCAACCCCTGACTGCGCAGCGCCGCTCGGGGGAGTCTCGGTTAACATGCGCACCATGCGAGTCTACTTGGTCGGCGGCGCGGTCCGGGACCGGCTACTGGGACTTCCGGTCCGCGAGCGCGACTGGGTGGTGGTAGGCGCGCAGCCGCAGGAGCTGCAGCGTGCGGGCTACACGCCGGTGGGACGCGAGTTCCCGGTGTTCCTGCATCCTCAGACGCACGAGGAGTACGCGCTGGCGCGGCTCGAGCGCAAGGTCGCGCCCGGCTACCGCGGCTTCACCACCGAGGTCTCGGCCGGCGTGACGCTCGAGGAGGATCTGAAGCGCCGCGACCTCACGATCAACGCCATGGCCGAGAGCGAGGCGGGCGAGGTCATCGATCCTTACGGTGGGCAGGCGGACCTCGCGGCGCGCGTGCTGCGGCACGTGTCGGAAGCGTTCGTCGAGGATCCGGTGCGCATCCTGCGCGTCGCGCGCTTCGCCGCGCGCTACGCGGGCCTGGGGTTCCACATCGCCGCCGAGACGCTCGCCCTGATGCGGCGCATGACGACGGCGGGCGAGGTCGGCGCGCTGGTTCCCGAGCGCGTGTGGCACGAGACCGAGCGCGCCCTCGGGGAAGCGCACCCCGACGTGTTCTTCGAGACCCTGCGCGCCTGCGGCGCGCTCGCGGTCATTTTTCCCGAGATCGAGGCGCTGTTCGGCGTGCCGCAGCCACCGCGCTGGCATCCGGAAATCGACACCGGGGTGCACGTGATGCTGGCGGTGCGCTGCGCGGCGAGCCTTGGTGCCTCGGCGGCGGTGCGCTTCGCAGTCCTCACGCACGATCTGGGCAAGGCGCGCACGCCGCGTGCGCGCTGGCCGAGTCACCCCGGCCACGAGGAGCTGGGCGTGCCCCTCATCGAGGCGCTGTGCGATCGCCTCAAGGTGCCGAACGGGCACCGGGAGCTTGCGATCCTCGCCGCCCGCCAGCACACCCTGGTGCACCGCGCCGCCGAGCTGAAGGCCGCGACCATCCTGACACTGCTGGAAAACTGCGACGCGTTGCGCCGCCCGGAGCGCTTCGCGGAGCTGCTCGTGGCCTGCGAAGCGGACGCCCGCGGCCGTACCGGCAAGGAGCTCGAGCCGTACCCGCAGGCTGCGTACCTGCAGACCGCGCTCGCGGCCACCGCGGCCGTAACGCTCACCGCCGAGGAGCGGCACGGCCTCACCGGCGCGGCGATTGGCGAGGAATTGCGGCGGCGGCGTCTCAGCGCCGTCACGGCTTGCCGATCGCTCCCTTGACGAGGCGGCCTGGCGCCGCCGACCATCGCAAGATGCTCGCAGCCTCGCGCCTTGGAAGGCAGATAACAGAGATCGTGACGACTCTGAAGCACGTCGGCGCACGCTTCGCGCTGATTGGCGGCTTGGCGCTGGCTCCTCATAAGGTCATCAGGGCTACGCAGGATATCGATCTGCTGACGGATGCGGAGAAGGCAGACGAAATCGATCGTGCCCTGGTCCAACTCGGCTATCGGTGCCTTCACCGCAGCGCTGATGCCGGAAACTATTCCCGCGGAGACGAGCGTGTGGATTTCTTGTATGCCAGTCGCCCGCTGGCGCTCAAGCTCCTGGCCGGTGCCACGGAGCTTAAGACCTCCTTCGGCGAACTGCGTGTGATAAGCCCCGAAGGCCTGATCGGGTTCAAACTGCAGGGACTGGTGAATGACCCACGCCGTACCCAGGACCTGGAGGATATCCGCGCTTTGATACGTGCCAATCGGGCGACGCTGAACGTGGCCGAGGTTCAGGAGTACTTTCGTCTCTTCAACAGGGAGTCACTTCTCGAGGATTTACTGCATGAGCCGGGCTGACGATCTCGCGCAACCCTTCGCCGCTGGCGGCGGAACCAACCGTGCCTCCCAGCCTCGGCGCGATCCCTTTGAAGCACTCGACGATCTCATGGCAGTAGTCGAGGCGCTATGTCCCGTCTGGCCGGAACGGCCGACGTTTGCCGAGTCGGGCCCGTTTCTCTTGTAACGCCGGCTCGGCGCGCTCCCGGTAATGAAGGCCGCGATCAATACCCGCAGCGGTGCAACAGAGCCACCGCCACGGCCGCCGCCAGGCAGTAGATACCGAACAGATACCACCGGCCGATCTCGAGCCACCGGCTCAGCCATTTCAGAGCGAGCAGCCCCGCAAGAAACGCGATCACCGCCCCGAGCACGCTGAGCAGCGCGACCGAGGCGAGATCCGTCGTGCCGTTCAGGCGCGCCGCGTGGATCAGACGCAAGATCTCGCGCACCACGACCGGCGGGGTCAGGACCACGGCCAAAGCGAAGCTGAACGCCTCGGCCCGCGATTTCGCGACTCCCAGCAGCATCCCGACGGAAATGGTGGCTCCCGAACGCGAGAAGCCGCGGAACGGCAGGCACAGCCCCTGCACCGCGCCGATCAGTCCCGCCCGTTTCACGTTCAGGTCATTCGCCGGGGACAGATCCCGCGCGGGATGGCGGTGCTCGAAGAGTCCGGCGATCACGATGAGGATCCCGGCGGCGGCCAGGGCCGGCGCGATGAATTCCAGGTGGCTGAACAGATCCTCGATCTGCGCGTGTGGCACATTGCCGAGGACGGTCTTTTCGATGACCTTGCTGATGCCTTCGCCGATTACCGCCGTGCAGGCCGTCGCGCTCACCACCAGCGTGGCAAAGCTCCTGAACGCCGCTGCGCTTTGAAAGTACGCGCCGCGCCACTGCGGCCAGAAATACGCGATGACGGCCACCATGGTGCCCGTGTGGAGCATGACCAGCAGCAGTGTCATGGGCGGCGAGGACGGATCCAGACCCAACAGCTTCTCGGCCACGACGACATGGGCGGAGCTCGACACCGGAAGCAGCTCGGCCAGTCCCTGCACGATCGCGAGAATAGTGACGTTCAGTAGCGACATTCAGGCTCATACCGCAAGAGAGGCGGCGCCATCTTAACCGCACTGCGCCGGCCGCCGGAGCACTGCCGCGCATTGGCGGCGCTGTGACCCGCGTGCGCGGGGTCACAACAGGTGCCGCAGGTCCTGCAGTGTAAAGCCCGTGAGCGGCACCTCGCAGCCGCGCGTGAGCGCCATCACCTTGAACGCCTCACCCATCTCCTCGGGCATGATGAGACGGCGCGCTTCGCCTGCGAGCCGCGCGCGCTGTGCGCCGTCGCCGGCCTCGGCCACCAGAGCCTCGAGTCCGAGTGCGAGGAGAAACGCCGCCTGGGTCGTGAAACCGCTCACCGTGAGATCGGCGGCGAGCGCGCCGTGCGCGAGGCGCGTGAAATCGACCCACGCCGTGATGTCCTGGACGCCGACGTTGATGCACGGGTCGTCGTGCGCGCGCTGCTTGAAGTGACAGCGCAGCGTGCCGCTCGTGCGCTCGCGGTGGTAGTAGTGGCGGCGTGGCAGACCGTAGTCGCACAGCAGCAGCGCACCGCGCTCCAGACACTCGCTCAGGGCGGCGATCCACGGTGCCACGCGCAGGCAGACCTCGGACGCGTAGCCCGCGGGCAGCGGCGCGGGAAGCGCAGCGAAGAGCTCCGCGCACGCCTGCGCGAGCGTTGCATCCGCCGCGCCGCGCTGCTCGCGGAAGGTAAGCTCGCCGCTGCCCGTGCCGTTGCCCAGGGCGACCCCCAGCTCCGCGACGCCGCCGGCCTGGCAGATGAAGCGCCGGCACGGCAGCGCATCCGCCACCTCGTTGGCGAGGATCACTCCCCGCAGGGGACGCGGCGGCAGCTGCTCGAGCCACATCACCCGCTGGCGCAGCCCGAGCGGCAGAAGCGCCAGGCGGGCGCGCTGGCGGGCGGCAAGATCGGCGCTGACCTCGATAATCAAATAGCGCTCCGGCAGCACTGCCTGCGCGGCGAGCGAGGTGAGGAGCGTCGCCGCCATGCGCCCGGTGCCGGCGCCGAGCTCCAGGATCTCCCCGCCGGTCGCCTGCAGCACTTCGGCGCATTGGCGCGCCAGGCAGCGGCTGAACAGGTCCGACACCTCGGGCGCGGTGACGAAGTCCCCGCCCGCGCCGATCTTGAAACTGCCGGCGCTGTAGTAGCCCAGTCCCGGTGCGTACAGCGCCAGCTCCATGAAACGCTCGAAGCTGACCCAGCCCCCCGCGGAGGCGATTTCATCGCGGATCAGTGCAGCGACGCCCGCGCTGTGGCGCCGTTCCTCGGGCGATAGCGGCGGAAGGATTGAGCGCGCGGCCGATGCGCTCATAATCGGCCCCCATGGAAGACCCGAGCGGCGACGCGCCCCCTGCACCGAGCACCGCGCTCACCGGCAAGACGGCGCTGGTCACCGGCGCGGCCCGCCGCGTGGGCGCGGCCGTCGCGCGCGTGCTGCACGGCGCCGGCGCCAATCTGGTACTTCATTACCGCAGCTCCGCGGAGGATGCGGCGCAGCTCGCCCACGAGCTGAACGACGCGCGCCCCGGCTCCGTGAGCCTCGCCGAGTGTGACCTGCTCGAGGTGTCGCGGCTCCACGCGCTGATCTCAAGCGCCGTGCAGGCCTTCGGCGCTCTGGACATCCTGGTCAACAACGCCTCCACCTTCTATCCGACCCCGGTGGGCGACATCACCGAGATGGACTGGGATGATCTCATCGGCACCAATTTGAAGGCGCCGCTGTTTCTCGCCCAGGCCGCCGCAGCCGCGCTGCACGAGCGACGCGGACTCATTATCAATCTCGCCGACATTCACGGCCTGCGTCCGCTGCGCCGCTACCCGGTGTACAGCCTCGCCAAGGCGGGGCTCATCATGCTGACCCGGTCCCTGGCGCGCGAGCTCGGCCCCCAGGTACGGGTGAACGCCGTGGCCCCGGGGCCCGTCATGTGGCCGGAGGATGGCCTCGATGAGGCTCAACAGAAGCTGATCACGCAGCGCACTGCGCTCAAGCGCCCGGGCTCCGCCCTGGACGTGGCGCGCGCCTGCCTGTTCTTTGCCGCCGAGGCCCCGTACGTCACCGGCCAGGTCCTGGCGGTGGACGGCGGCCGCAGCATCGGCTGGTAGGGCAGCGGCAGCCGTCAGGCACACGGCACGCGCTCGAGCGGGTGCGCGTCGCGGTCGAAGCGCTGCCACAGCTCCCCGATCGTCAGGTGCGCGGTGGGATGCCGGACCTGCGGCGCCAGCTCCGCCAGGGGCCCCAGCATGTAAGCGCGCCTGAGCAGGTCCGGCCGCGGGAGCTTCAGTCCCGGCTCGTCGCAGACGAGCTCCCCGTACAGCAGCACGTCCAGGTCCATCGAGCGCGGCGCCCAGCGCGGCGCAGCGCGCCCCCGTCCGCAGCGGGTCTCGATCGCCTGCAGCCGCCCGAGCACCGCGCGCACCGGCAGCTCGGTGTTGAACGCCGCGGCGAGGTTGATGAAATCCTCGCCGCTGAATCCCACCGCGCGGTTGCGATACCAGGAGGAACAGCGCGTACCCGGGAACTCGCGCATGAGCTCCGCCACCGCCAGCGCGAGATGGCGTCCCGGCTCGATGTTGCTGCCGGCGGCGACATAGACCGCGGGCATGCTCAGCCGCCCCCGGCGGTGCCTGCAGCTCCCGGGCCAGCGAGCGCGGCCGTGAGGTCAGCGCGCCGGCGCTCGATCTGCACCCCGACATCGCGCGAGTTGCGGATGGCACCGGGCTTGTTGAGGCAGATGCGCACCCACTCCACGGCAAACTCTGAGAGGATGACCAGTGCCAGGCGGTGCGCGAGCGTCTCGACCAGCTTGAATTCGGAAGCCGCGATGAACTCCAGCGCCCGCTTCGCCACCTTCTTGTAGTCGAGCGTGTCGGTCACCTCGTCGGTAAGGGAGGCGTGCCGGCAGTCGACCGGCAGCTCCAGGTCCACCACCACGGTCTGCCTGACCTGCCGCTCCCAGTCGATGAAGCCGATGATGCACTCGGCCGTCAGGCCGTGCAGAAAGATTTGATCACCGCAGGGGTGTGGGTGCGTCATGGGGGGAGCTGAATCGGACGGTGGAGCGGGTTTCAGGCCGCGAGCGGCGGCAGCGAGCGCAGCGGCCATTGGGCGCGCGCCTGGATGCCGAGCCCGTCATGCTGGCCGGCCTTGAGACGCGCGAGCCCGGCCACGGCGATCATGGCCGCGTTGTCGGTGCAGAACTCGATGCGCGGATAGTACACGCGGGCGCCATGGGCGCCGACCGCGGCGCTGAGCCGTTCGCGCAGACAGCGGTTGGCGCTCACGCCCCCCGACACCACCAGCGCCGTGAGCCCGGAGTATTCGAGCGCTCGCAGTGCCTTGGCGGCGAGTGTGCCGACGATCGCCTCCTGCACGGCGTGCGCGACGTCGGCGCGCAGCTGTGCGGTGAGCTCGCAGGCGCGCACCGCGTGCAGCACCGCGGTCTTCAGCCCCGAGAAGCTGAACTCGAGTCCGGCGCGCTCGAGCATCGGCCGCGGGAAGCGGAACGCGCCGGGGGTGCCGCGCTCAGCGAGCTGCGCGAGCTGCGGCCCGCCGGGGTACGGCAGACCCAGGAGCTTCGCGGTCTTGTCGAAGGCCTCGCCCGCCGCGTCGTCCCGGGTCTCACCGAGCACGCGGTAGCTGCCCACGCCGGCCACCTCGATCAGCATGGTGTGGCCGCCGGAGACCAGCAGCGCAATGTGCGGAAACGGCGGCGGGTCCGGCTCCAGCAGCGGCGCGAGCAAGTGCCCCTCGAGGTGATGCACGCCGAGCACCGGCACGCCCCAGGCGTAGGCGAGACTCGCCGCCAGCGAGGCGCCGGTCAGCAGCGCGCCGATCAGGCCGGGGCCCGCGGTATAGGCGACGCCGGCGAGATCTGCGGGACGGGTACTCGAGCGCTCCAGCGCCGCACGCACCAGCGGCAGCAGCCGCCGCACGTGATCACGCGAGGCGAGCTCGGGCACGACTCCGCCAAATTTCCGGTGCAGCTCCACCTGGCTGTGCAGCTCGTGCGCGAGCAGGCCCCGCTGCGCGTCCAGCACGGCCGCGGCGCTCTCGTCGCAAGAGGATTCCAGGGCCAGGACTCGCATGGCGATGAAAATTGTAGTTGTCTTACCGGATGCAAGTGCCTGTTTTTGCCTTTGCCCGGGGGCTTGCGTAGAATCCCCCGCCCCCCGCTCCGGCTGCCTTCGCGCGCAGCTAAGCGCACTCGGGGCGAGATTCCCATTGCGATCAATGATTTGAGGTTTCGATGCCGAGCGTGCGAGTGCGTGAGAACGAGTACTTCGATGCCGCCTTGCGGCGCTTCAAGCGTGCCTGCGAGAAGGCCGGCATTCTCACCGAGCTGCGCCGCCGTGAGTTCTACGAAAAGCCCACGCAGGAGCGCAAGCGCAAGAAAGCCGCCGCCATCAAGCGCCACATGAAGCGTATCTCCCGCGACGGCATGCGCAGCCCGCGTTAAGGCTGCCCCTCTCGAGGACAGTGCGCACCTATGGCGCTCAGGGAACGTATCACCGAGGACATGAAGAGGGCGATGCGCGCCGGGCAGAAAGACCGGCTCGCAACGATCCGGCTCGCGCTCGCCGCGATCCAGCAGCGCGAGGTCGATGAGCGCATCACACTCGATGACACGCAGGTGCTCGCGGTGCTCGACAAGATGATCAAGCAGCGCCGCGAGTCGATCACCCAGTTTCACAGCGGCGGGCGTGCCGACCTGGTGGCGAAGGAAAGCGCCGAGATTGAGGTGCTGCAAGGCTACCTGCCCGCGCAGCTGAGCGAGGCGGAGCTCGAGGAGCTGATCGCGCAGAGCATCGCCGCGACCGGCGCCGCTTCGGTGAAGGACATGGGCAAGGTAATGGCGGTCGTGAAGCCCAAGGCACAGGGGCGCGCCGACCTGGGCGCGGTGAGCGCGCGTATCAGGCAGAAGCTTCAGCTGATTCCCTTATAGTGCGTGGCCAGCGGCGGCGCTCGCCTGGCTGAGGCGGTTCGCTCATACCGGCGGTAGGCACTTGGGACGCATTCCCCAGCACTTCATCGACGACCTGATCGCCCGCGCGGACATCGTGGAAGTCATCGGCGCGCGCGTGCAGCTGAAAAAGGCCGGGCGCGAGTACAAGGCCTGTTGCCCGTTCCACAGCGAGAAGACGCCCTCCTTCTGGGTGAGCCCCGACAAGCAGTTCTTTCACTGCTTCGGCTGCGGCATGCACGGCACGGTGCTCGGTTTCCTCATGGATCACGATCACCTGGCGTTCCCGGAAGCTGTCGAGGAGCTCGCCACGCGCTTAGGCGTGGAGGTCCCGCACGAGGGCGGGGCCGAGGGCGGCGCGCGGCGCGCCGATGAGCCGCTGTACGAGCTGATGGCGCGGGTCGCACGCTGCTACGCGGAAAACCTGGCGCGCGAACCCCGCGCCCGCGACTACCTCGCCGGGCGCGGCATCGCGCCCGAAACCCTGGAGCGCTTCGGCATCGGCTACGCGTCCAACTCCTGGAACGAGCTGCTGCGGGGCTTCGGCGCCGACGACGCCCAGCGCCAGCGCCTCGCCGACACCGGCCTCATCGTCGAGCGCGAACGCGGCCAGGCGCAGGGCGCAGAGCGCTACTACGACCGCTTCCGCGACCGCATCATGTTTCCCATCCGCGATGGCCGCGGGCGGGTGATCGCGTTCGGCGGCCGCATCATCGATGCCGGGGAGCCCAAGTACCTGAACTCCCCCGAGACCGTGTTGTTCCACAAGGGGCGCGAGCTCTACGGCCTGTACGAGACGCGCCGCGCGCGCCCGAGCCTCACGCGGCTGGTGATCGTCGAAGGCTACATGGACGCCGTGCGGCTGCATCAATCGGGGATCGACTACGCGGTGGCGACGCTCGGGACCGCGACCACGGCCGAGCATTTGCGCCGCATTTTTCGCCTGGTTGCCGAGGTGGTGTTCGCCTTTGACGGTGACCGCGCCGGCCGCGCGGCCGCCTGGCGCGCGCTGCAGCAGGCGCTGCCGGAGGCGCGCGAGGGTCGCGAGATCCGCTTCCTGTTCCTGCCCGAGGGCCACGATCCGGACACGCTGGTGGCGGCGCAAGGGCGCGCCGCGTTCGAGGAGCGCCTGCAGGGCGCGGTGCCGCTGTCCGAGTACCTGGTGCGCGAGCTGTCGCAGCACAGCGATCTGTCGCACGCCGACGGGCGGGCGCACTTTGCGGAAAACGCGCGGCCGCTGTTCGCGAAAGTCCCGCAAGGGGTGTACCGCGAGCTGCTGCTCGAGCGGCTGGCGCAGGTGGTGGGTCTGTCCCCGCAGCGCCTCGCTGAACTGTGGGCTGCCGGGCGCGCCGCTGCTCCGGCGAGCGCTCCGGCGGGCGCCCGACGCACGCCCGCACGCACCCGCAGCAGCGCCGGACGCGGCAGCCTCGTACGGCAGGCCATCGTGAGGCTGGTGCATTTTCCGGGGATCGCCGCCGAAGTGAGTGCGGCGGAGCGCTCGGGCGTCGATGCCTGCGAGGAGCCCGGGATCGGGTTGCTGCGCGAGCTGCTCGACAACCTGCGCGAGCAGCCTGCGCAACTACCCGCCCAGGTCATCCAGCGCTGGGCGGGGCGCGAGGGCGGGGTGTCGCTGCAGAAACTCCTGGAGCGCGAGGAAGTCATTACAGATGCAGCGGCCGCCGCAGGCGAGCTGCGGGCCGCGCTCGTGAAGCTCGCGGACGTGGCGACCGGACGGCGCCTGGAGGCGCTCGAGGCCAAGAGCCGAAACGGATCCTTGGAGGCGAGCGAACTTAAGGAATTTCAAAGACTTATATCGACCCTCGGCGCCCGTGAGGTACCCCGCGGTTAAGTTCGATTTGGTGTTTCCGCCCTTGTCAAATAAAATCGCACGCTTTGCCTTTCGCGCCCCTTGAGCCGCCCGCATCGGGCAGCACATAGGGGGAACCGAAGCCCATCGCGCCTCCACACATGACACGCAAGCACAAGCCCCACACCCCCCACAAGAAGCGCCCCTCCGTCCAGCCAGGTAAACCGGTGAAATCGGTCGCCGCCGACAAGGCGGTCGTCGCCGTCGCCAGCCTGCGTGACAAGGAGCGCACCAAGGCTGCCGCCGCTGCGGTCCGTAAGGGTGGCGCGGGTCCCAAGGCGCCGCTCGCGCACGGCAAGGCCAACGACAGCCCGCGTCCCGCCGCTGCCCGCCCCGCGGGCGGCAAGCTCGCGGGCGAGAAGCGCCCGCTCGGGATCGAGCGCCGCGTGCCGGTGATGCCTGAAGAGCGGCAGTCGCAGTTGAAACTACTGATTGCCCGCGGCAAGGAGCAGGGCTACCTCACCTACGCGCAGGTCAACGATCACCTGCCCTCCGAGATCGTCG
The DNA here is from genome assembly GCA_050739055.1 of Steroidobacteraceae bacterium. Taxonomy (GTDB): domain Bacteria; phylum Pseudomonadota; class Gammaproteobacteria; order Steroidobacterales; family Steroidobacteraceae; genus 13-2-20CM-66-19. The sequence goes on from JBOIAH010000314.1 coordinate 11,294, forward strand.
ATCCGGAGCAGATCGAAGACATCGTCAACACCATCAACGACATGGGCATTCCGGTGTACGAAAAGGCACCGGACACCGAGTCGCTGCTGGCCACCGAACCGTCCGCGCCCGCCGACGAGGAAGCGATCGAGGAAGCGGCCGCGGCGCTCGCCGCGCTGGATGCGGAACTGGGGCGCACCACCGACCCGGTGCGCATGTA
>JBOIAH010000315.1:0-3215 GCA_050739055.1 Steroidobacteraceae bacterium
GCACGGTGCTGATCGGCAACGCCGCGCAGGCGCTGCATCCGGTCGCCGGCCAGGGCTTCAATCTCGGTCTGCGCGACGCCGCCATGCTCGCGGAAGTGATTGCCAACGCGCCGGGCGACCCCGGCGCACCCGAAGTGCTGCGGCGCTTCGCCGCCTGGCGTGCGCGCGACCGCAGCGGCGTGGTGCGCTTCACCGATTCGCTGGTGAAGCTGTTCGGGGACCCGCGTCCCGGCGTCGGGCTGCTGCGCAACCTCGGGCTCCTGATGTTCGATCTCGCCCCTGCGGCGAAGAGTGCGCTGGCGCGCGTGAGTGCGGGCTTTGGCGGTCCGAGCCCGCGGCTCGCCCGCGGACTGCCGGTGCGCCATGTTTGACGTCGTGGTCGTGGGCGGAGGCCCGGTGGGCGCGTGCGCCGCGGCGCTCTTGGCTCGGGGCGACCGCGGTGGCGCGCCGCGGCTGCGCGTTGCGCTGCTCGAGTCGAAGGTGCCGGAGCGCCCGGCCCCGCAGGCTCCGCCCGATGCGCGCGTGGTCGCCATTTCGCGCGCCAGCGAACGGACGCTGCGCAACGCCGGCGCCTGGTCCGGGATCAGCGGGCCGCGCATCTGCGCCTACGAGCGCATGCGCATCTGGCACGAGAGCGTTGCTGCGCGCGGCGCGGGCGTACTGGTGTTCGATGCGGCCGACGTGGGTGAGCCGAACCTCGGATACATCGTCGAGAACCGCTTGCTGCAGGCGGCGCTCCTCGAAGCGTTCGGCGAGGCCGGCGGACACCTCGAAGCCGCGCAGTTCGCCGCCGCTGCGATCGGCGCTGACGGCGTGAACATCCACACCAGCAGCGGGACGCTCGCCGCGCGGCTCGTGGTGGGGGCCGACGGGGCGCAGTCGGCGCTGCGCCAGGCGGCCGGCCTCACGGCGCAGCTCGCCGATTACCACCAGACGGCGATTGTCGCGACGGTCGCCACCGCGCATTCGCACGAGCTGACAGCGTGGCAGCGCTTCATGAAGGACGGCACGCTGGCGTTCCTGCCGCTCGCCGACGGTACGAGCTCCATCGTCTGGTCGGCCGACGACACGCTGGCGGCGGGTCTTGCCGCGGGTAGCGCGGCGGCGTTCACCGAGGAGCTCGACCGGGCTTCCGATCTTGCCCTGGGGCCGACGCGGCTGGTGAGCGAGCGGATGTCGTTTCCCTTGCGGGGGCTCGCCGCGCCGCGCTACGTCGCGCAGCGCGTGGCGCTCATCGGCGATGCGGCGCACGTCGTGCACCCGCTCGCCGGCCAGGGGGTGAATCTCGGGCTGCTGGATGCGGCTGCGCTCGCGCAGCAGGTCGCGGCCGCCGTGGCGCAGGGTGAGGACCCGGGGGCGCTCGGTGTGCTGCGCACCTATGAGCGCTGGCGCAAGAGCGAGGTTGCCGTCATGAGCACCGCCATCGAGGCGTTCGACCGGCTGCTCGCCCACGGGTCCGGTCCGCTGGCGCGTCTGGCGCAGCACGGACTCCCCTGGGTGAATCGCGCACCTGAGCTGCGGCGCTTTTTCATCCGCCGGGCGCTCGGGTTGAGCGGGGAGCTGCCGGAGGCGGCGCGCTAACTCAAAGGTATGAGATCCACCTTCGCGGCGCACACGAAGTCGTTCTCGGACAGGCCGCGCACCGCGTGGGTGCTGAAGGTGACGCGGCAGTAGTTGTAACCGACCTCGAGATCCGGGTGGTGGTCCTCGATGTTGGCGATATGCGCCAGCGCGTTCACGAAGCTCATGGTGCGGTAGAAGTCCCGGAAGGCGAACTCGCGCCGGATGGCGTGGGCGTTCTCGGTGAGCACCCAGGCCGTGGAGATCTGCGTCAGGAGCTGCGTGGCCTGCGCCGCCGTGAGCGGCGGGGTTCCCCCTTCGCAGGGCTTGCATTTTCGTGCGGCAAGGTCGGCCATGGGTCACCCGAAGTTCATGCGTCGCGTGCCAGACGCGCATAGCGGCGCGCCACGTAGCGTTCGACGATTTCCTGGAATTCCTCGGCGATGCGCTCGCCCTTGAGGGTGACGGTTTTCTCGCCGTCCTCGTACACCGGCGCCACCGCTCGCTCGCCGGTGCCGGGCAGACTGATGCCGAGGTTGGCGTGCTTGCTCTCCCCGGGACCGTTCACCACGCAGCCCATGACGGCGACCGTCATGTCCTCGACCCCCGCGTATTCCCGCCGCCACCGCGGCATGCGCTCGCGGATATGCGCCTGGATCTGCTGGGCGAGCTCCTGGAAGAAGGTGCTGGTGGTGCGTCCGCACCCCGGGCACGCCACCACCAGCGGCGCGAACGCCCGCAGCCCCATGGTTTGCAGGATCTCCTGCGCGACGATCACTTCCTGGGTCCGGTCGCCGCCGGGCTCGGGCGTCAACGACACCCGGATGGTGTCGCCGATGCCTTCCTGCAGCAGCACCGCCATGCCGGCGGTGGACGCCACGATTCCCTTGGAGCCCATGCCGGCCTCGGTCAGACCCAGATGCAGCGGATAGTCGCAGCGGGCGGCGAGGTCGCGGTAGATCGCGATCAGGTCCTGCACGCCGCTCACCTTGGCCGAGAGGATGATCCGCTGGTGCGCCAGGCCGAGCTCCTCGGCGCGCTGCGCGCTCCCCAGGGCCGACAACACCACCGCGTTGCGCGTGACGGCCTGCGCATCGAGCGGTTCGGCGCGCGCGGAGTTCTCGTCCATGAGGCGGGTCAGCAGGTCCGAGTCGAGGCTCCCCCAGTTTACGCCGATGCGCACCGGCTTCTCGTGTCGGCAGGCGATCTCGATCAGCTCCGCGAACTGCGGGTCGCGCTTGGCTCCCCGCCCGACGTTGCCCGGGTTGACGCGATACTTGGCGAGCGCCGCGGCGCACTCGGGATGCTCGCGCAGCAGCTTGTGGCCGTTGAAATGGAAGTCACCGATCAGGGGCACGGTCACGCCCGCGCGCTCGAGCCGCTCGCGGATCGGTGCGACCGCCGCCGCTGCGTCGCTGGTGTTCACGGTGATGCGTACCAGCTCCGAGCCGGCGCGGGCGAGCGCCTGCACCTGCCGGGCCGTTCCCTCGACGTCGGCGGTGTCGGTATTGGTCATCGACTGGACCACGATCGGCGCATCGCCCCCGACGCGCACCGGGCCGATTGATACCTGCACTGAGGAACGGCGCGGGAAGCTCATGGCGCGAATTCTACCGTTGCCGCCCCCGCCCCGCTCGGGCGGCCCACCCCAGGGG
>JBOIAH010000316.1:0-1708 GCA_050739055.1 Steroidobacteraceae bacterium
CGCGGCCGCGAACGGGGTCTCCCCGGCCGCGTCCCCGTGGTCGGGGCTCGCGCCGCGCTGCACGAGCAGTCGCGCGGCTTCCAGCCGCTGCGCATGCGCCGCATACCAGAGCGCGGTGCGCCCCGCCTTGTCCACTCCCTCGGGCGCGGCGCCCGCATCGAGCAGCCTGCCGAGCAGCGACGTGTCGTCAGTCTGGGCGATGAGCATCAGCGCGCTCGTCCCGTACTGGTCGCGGGTGTCGACCCGCGCATGGGCGGCGAGCAGGGCGCGCACGATCTCGGTATGCCCCGCCTTGGCCGCGGCGATGAGCGGCGGCTCGGGGTCATCGGCACGGCCGTCGGCGGACACGCCATGCGACAGGAGGCTCGCGACGATGTCGCTGCGGCCGACGCGGACCGCATCGAGCAGCACCGAGTTGCCGCGACGGTCAGCGTGGCTCGCCTGGGACCCGGCGGCGAGCAGGGTCTCGATTTCCGCGGGGGTGCCGCTGAGAACCGCGACGGTGAGAATCGGCAGCCCGCCGGGCGTGCTGCCATTGGGATCGGCGCCCTGCGCGAGCAGCGTGCGCATCAGGTCGGGGGAGGCGCGGCCCGCTGCGACCGCGAGATCCGGCCAGCCGGCGTACAGGTCGCGCTGCGCCCGCTGCACCGACGTCGGCGGGTGCTCCGCCTCGATCGGGCTGTGCTGCAGGGCGGTCGCACCCTTTTCGCGCAGCCGTGCCGCGATCTCGGCCGCGCCGCGATTCTCGGCGAAGTCGAGCGCCGACCAGTCCTGCAGGTCGCGCGCCGCCACGTTCACTCCGGCCCCGAGCAGCCGCTCGACCACCTCGAGGCGGCCGCTCATCGTTGCGTCCATCAAGACGGTGTTGCCGGCGTGGTCGATGGCCGCGAGATCGGCGTGCGCCGCGAGCAGTGCATCCACCGCTGCCGGCTCACCCGCTCGCGCGGCCAGCATCAGGGGCGTCATGCCGGCGTCATCGGCCTCGTTGACCTGAGCGCCGCGCCGGATGAGCAGCGCGACCGCGGCGCCGTGGCCGGCTTGCGCGGCGCGCGCCAGCGCGCCGCGCCCGAACTCATCGCGCGCCGCCAGCGGCCCCGGATCGGCGAGGATCTCCAGGCTCGGCACGTCCCCGTCATCGGCCGCGAGCCACAGCGCCTCCCTGCGGACTGCCGGATCCTTCAGCTGCGCCGAGGGAAGCAGACTCGACGGCAGCTGCTGCCGCGGGGCGGACGCCGCGGTCGGGGCCGCGGGGGCGCTGAAGCCGAGCGCCCGCGCCCGTGCGAGCCAGTGCGCCGCGCACTGCGGGTCCGGCGGATCGGCATCAGCACACAGGTTCGCGAGGCTGAACGCCGCACGCGCATTGCCCTGGGCCGCCGACTTCTCCAGCCAGGTCCTGGCAGCGGCCGGATCGGGCGGGCCGCTCACGCCGTTGAGGTAGAACGCCGCGAGCAGGTATTGCGCCTCGGCGTTGCCGGCCGCAGCCATGCGCTGCAGCGCGGCCGCAGCGGCGGTGAAGTCCTTCACGCGGATCGAGCTCTTGACGCCCTCGAGCGGGTCCGCGGGCCGCAGCGCCGCCGCCGCGCTCGCCGCAGCCAGCGCCCCGAGCATTACCAGCAGCGCGCTCCTAGGCCACGCCACGTTTGGTCTCGACGGTGATGCCGACGCGCTTGAGGAACTCCGAGGGCAGCACGCCGCCGGCGCTCACGAT
>JBOIAH010000317.1:0-2753 GCA_050739055.1 Steroidobacteraceae bacterium
TGCCAAAGTCGCGGTGGGCGACAACTGGATCGAGGTGGACATGCGCGGACGGCAGCTGCGGGCGGTGGACGTACGCACCGCGCCGTATCCGGCTTTCCCGACCGACATGCAGGCGCAGTTCGCCGCGCTCAACACCGTCGCAAGCGGCGTCGGTACCATCACCGAGACGATCTTCGAGAACCGCTTCATGCATATGCTGGAGATGCGGCGGCTGGGAGCTGAGATCCGCCTGGAGGGCAACACCGCCATCATTCATGGCGTCGACAAGCTCACCGCCGCCCCGGTAATGGCGACCGACCTGCGCGCTTCCGCAAGCCTGGTGCTCGCGGGCCTGGTGGCCGAGGGGCGCACCGACGTCGAACGCATCTACCACATCGATCGCGGTTACGAGGCGATCGAGGAGAAGCTGGCACAGCTCGGCGCGCAGATCCGGCGGGTGCCGAACTAGTTTAATTGGCCGAAATCGCAGGAAGCGATCTCGGCGGACATCAGCTTGGTTGCCGGCGGCAAGAGGCGTGACTCTTGCCGCCTGCGCCCTCGGCAAGCCGGGGGAAGCGATTTCGGCGGACATCAGCTTGGAGGCAGACTATGCAGATCGGGATGATCGGGCTCGGGCGCATGGGCGCTAACATGGTGCGGCGGCTCGCCACGGGTGGCCATCGGTGCGTGGCCTACGACCCGTCCGCCCCGGCGGTTGAGACCGCGGTCGGTTACGGCGCGCAGGGCACGCGCTCACTCGCGGAGCTGGTGCGCGCGCTCACGGCGCCGCGCGCCGTGTGGATCATGGTGCCGGCGGGGATCGTCGATGCGGTGATCGGCGAGCTGCGCCCGCTGCTCGAGCGCGGCGACGTGCTGATCGACGGGGGCAACTCCAACTACCAGGACGACATCCGGCGCGCGGCCGAGCTGGCGCCGGCGGGAATCCGCTACCTGGACGTGGGAACCAGCGGCGGGGTGCTCGGCTTCGAACAAGGCTACTGCCTGATGATCGGCGGCGAGCTTGAGGCGGTCACGCGGGTCGAGCCGGTGTTTGCGACGCTCGCGCCGGGCGGGCGGCTCCCCGCGGGGGCGCGCGGCAGCACCGCCGCGGGGCTGGCGGCAGCCAGCCTCGGCTACCTGCATTGCGGGCCGCACGGCGCGGGCCACTTCGTCAAGATGGTGCACAACGGGATCGAGTACGGACTGATGGCGGCCTACGCGGAGGGGTTGAACCTGCTGGCGCACGCGGACGCGGGCCTTGCGAGCGCGGCGCCCGACGCCGAGACCGCGCCGCTGGCCAACCCGCGGCTCTTTCAATACCAGCTCGACATCGCGGCGATCGCGGAAGTTTGGCGCCACGCCAGCATCGTTTCCTCGCGCCTCCTGGATCTCACGGCGGCGGCGCTGGCGCAGGACGGCAAGCTCAGCGCCTTCGCAGGCCGCGTGGCGGACTCGGGCGAAGGCCGCTGGACGATCCAGGCGGCGATCGAGGTGGGCGTGCCGGCGCACGTGCTGAGCGCGGCGTTGTATTCGCGCTTTGACTCGCGCGGACGCGGGGAATTCGCGGCCAAGCTGCTGTCGGCGATGCGCCTGGGGTTCGGCGGTCACGTGGAAAAACCCGCCTGAAGGGCGGACGCCTGCGCGTGACGCAGGCCCGGCGCGCCACCGCTGGAGCGCCGGTGTCGACAAGGAGATGCCATGGAACGTAGTGACTGTGATGCCCTGGTACTGTTCGGTGCCACCGGGGACCTGTGTTACCGCAAGATCCTGCCGGCGCTGTACCAGCTGGTGCGCCGCGGCGTGCTCACCATCCCGGTCATCGGCGTGGCGCGCCAGGGGTGGAAGCTCGAGCAGCTCGCCGGGCGAGTGCGCGAGAGCCTCAAGGCCTTCGTGCCGGGGGCGGAGGAGGCGGTGGTCGCACGCCTCATCGGACTGTTGCGTTACGTGGATGGCGACTACAACGACCGGGTGACTTTCGATGCGCTGCGCCGGGCGCTCGGCGCAGCGCAGCGGCCGCTGCACTACCTGGCGATTCCTCCCAGCATGTTCGCGGTGGTGGCCGGGCACCTGAGCGCCTCCGAGAGCGCCCAGGGCGCACGCGTCGTGGTCGAGAAACCCTTCGGACGCGACCTTGCCTCCGCACGCGCACTCAACGCAACCCTGCATGCGCACTTCCCGGAAAGCAGTATCTTTCGCATCGACCACTATCTCGGCAAGGAAGCGGTGCAGAACATACTGTACTTCCGTTTCGCCAACTCCTTCCTCGAGCCCGTCTGGAACCGCAACTTCGTCGCCAGCGTGCAGATCACCATGGCCGAGACGATCGGCGTCGCCGGGCGTGGCCGGTTCTACGAGGAAGCGGGCGCCATCCGCGACGTCATCCAGAACCATCTGCTGCAGATCGTGGCGCTGCTCACCATGGAACCGCCGGTGAATACCGAGGGGGAGTCGCTGCGCGACGAGAAAGTCAAGGTGCTGAGGGCCGTGCGTCCGGCGGTGCCCGCGCAGCTGGTGCGCGGGCAGTTCAGCGGTTACCGCAAGGAGCCCGGAGTGGCCGCCGAATCGCGCGTCGAGACCTACGCGGCGCTCGCTCTGCACATCGACTCCTGGCGCTGGAGCGGCGTGCCGTTCTGCATCCGGGCCGGAAAATGCCTGCCGGTCACCGCGACCGAGGTGGTCGTGGACCTGCGCCCGCCGCCCACCCGGGTGTTCGGTGACCTGGGTCCGGAGCAGCCCAACCATCTGCGCTTCCGTGTCGGCCCGGATGTCGCGAT
>JBOIAH010000318.1:0-3784 GCA_050739055.1 Steroidobacteraceae bacterium
GCCCGCGACCAACTGCGCGACGAGCTCGCGCCCGCATTGCCACAGCCTGCGCAATTGGTAGAACGCGAGCGCCGAGAAGGCGGTGGCGGTTACGCCCAGCCGCCCCTCCAGCTCGTTCAGCATCTCCTGCACGCGCTGCGTCGCAGCCTCCTGCTGCTTGATGAGATCCTTGAGGCGGTAGGTTTCCTCCTGCAGCCCGCCATAGGCCTTCTTCAGCTCCGCGCGGTTGCGGAACAGGGCGAGCACCCGATGCTCGTCGGCGGAGCTCCCCTCCGGACGGAGGTTGACTTTGAGGAATCCCAGTTGTCGCAGCGCGTTCATGAGAAGTTGGGCGGGCGACCGCCCCTTCTCATGCGCCGGCAGTGAGCCTTGTGCGGGATGAGAAGCGATGACCTCGCTCCACGCAGTATTCCAGCCACTTATTTAACATTACGTTGCGCGCCCAGCGCTGATCCAGTTCACGCTCCGCGCGCGTACGCAGGCGCTGCAGCACCGGCTGGCCGTGAACCGCGGCCCATTGCTGCGCTTCCACGAGATGCGCGTCATGGTAGATGCGCAGGCGCATGTCGGGATAGGGACACGGGCCGGCCGCGCCGGGCAGCAGGTAGCTCAGGGCGAGCGTGCTGGTGTAGGGGGAACGTTCGGTCACGGTGAGAAGGAGGTCACAATCTCCCGGGACCGCCGAGCGGTGCCCCCCGGCGAGCGCCGCCAGGCTTCCGGCGGTGAGCCACCCGAGGCGGATGAAGTTGCTCTCGTACAACCCCATCAGCGCGACGAAGCTACGCGGGCGGGCGCGCCAGGAGGCTCGTGTCAGTGTGTCGTTGGCCAGCACGCCAGCGACTATAACGCACGAGGCCCGCTGCGCAAGCCGATCAAGGCGCGAATTGACGCGCGCTCACGACCCGCAAGTACCTGCAAATTTCATGCGACCGGCGCGGGCGCGTGCATTAAGGCCGCAGGCGCCGCTCGATTCCGGTAGTGTTGAGAATCCGGCTGGCGATTTCCTCGATCGAACACTCGGTCGTCTCCAGCGAAGGAATCGCGTAGCGCGCAAACAGCGCTTCCGCGGCGCGCAATTCGTACTGCACCTGCGCCCGCGAAGCGTAGCGGCTTTCGGGACGGCGCTCGCTGCGGATCTGTTGCAGCCGCTCCGGCTTGATGGTCAGCGCGTACAGCTTGCCGCGGTAGGGCTCGAGCCGCGCCGGAAGCTTGCCCACCTCGAGATCCTCCTCGGTGAGCGGGTAGTTGGCGGCGAACACCCCGTATTGCAGCGCCATGTACACGCACGTCGGGGTCTTGCCCACGCGTGACACGCCGACCAGCACCACGTCAGCGTGCGCGTAATCGCCCCCGGTGCCGTCGTCGTTGGCCAGCGCGAAGTTGGTGGCGTTGATGCGCGCGGTGTAGGTGGCGAGGTCGGCGATGCCGTGCGCGCGGCCGGCACGATGCGTCGAGCGGGTATCCAGCTCGCGTTCCAGCGGACCGACGAACGCGGCGAAGAAATCCAGGAACAGGCCGTCGGCGCCCAACACGATGTCGCGCAATTCGTCCTGCACCAGCGTGCTGAACACGATCGGCCGCAGTCCCGCCTCTTCGGCCGCGCGGTTGATGCGCCGCACGGCCTCCTGCGCCTTGTCAACGCTCGATACAAATGGCAAAGTCACCGCGCGATATTCCACGCCCTCGAACTGGGTCATGAGACTGTGGCCCATCGTTTCGGCGGTCACGCCGGTCTGGTCCGAAACGAAAAAAACGGTTCGACGGCTCATGGCTCTTAGCGTACTTGAGGCGCGTGCGCAACGAGTCCGCAGTGTTTCACCGCGCGCGCGACGGAGCAAGCCTGCTTTGAACGCCCACGTCATCCCGTTCGAGCAGTTGGGAATGCGCGACGTCGAGACAGTCGGCGGCAAGAACGCCTCGCTCGGAGAGATGATCGGCGCGCTCGCGAGGCTCGGCGTGCGCGTCCCGGGCGGCTTCGCCACTACCGCGCACGCCTATCGCGAGTTCCTGCGCCAGGGCGGGCTCGACGCGCGGATCCGCGCCGAGCTCGCCCCGCTCGACGTCGACGACGTGGCGAAGCTGGCGGCGAGCGGCGCGCGCATTCGCCAGTGGATCCTGGCGACGCCGTTCAGCGCCGCGTTCCAGCAGGCCGTGCTGGATGAGCTGCAGCGCATGAGCGCGGGTCGCGACCTTGCAGTGGCGGTGCGCTCCTCGGCAACCGCCGAAGACCTGCCGGAGGCGTCGTTCGCCGGTCAGCAGGAGTCCTTCCTCAACGTGCGCGGCGCAGCGGGCGTGCTCGCGGCGATGCACGGGGTGTTCGCCTCGCTGTTCAATGACCGCGCAATTTCCTACCGCGTGCACCAGGGGTTCGAGCACGCCGCGGTGGCGCTGTCCGCCGGGGTGCAGCACATGGTGCGGAGCGACCTGGGCGCGAGCGGCGTCATGTTTACGCTCGACACCGACTCGGGTTTCCGCGACGTGGTGTTCATCACCGCCTCCTGGGGCCTGGGCGAGACCGTCGTGCAGGGCGCCGTCAACCCCGACGAGTTCTACGTGTACAAGCCGGCGCTGCGCGCCGGCAACTACTCCATCGTGCGCCGCAACCTGGGCGGCAAGGCCGTGAAGATGGTTTACGCGCCCGGCGGCAGCGCCGCGCGCGTGGCGACCGTGGAGGTCCCGGAGGCCGAACGCCGGCGCTTCTGCCTGAGCGATGAGGATATCGCCGCTCTCGCGCGCCAGGCGCTGATCATCGAGGAGCACTATCGCCGTCCGATGGATATCGAGTGGGGCAAGGACGGCGCCTCGGGCGAGCTGTTCATCCTGCAGGCGCGCCCGGAAACGGTGCAGAGCCGCGCCGGCCGCACGATCCAGCGCTACACGCTCAAGGCCCACTCGCGCGTGCTCGCCACCGGGCGCAGCATCGGCCAGCGCATCGGCGCGGGCCCGGCCCGCGTCATCCGCGACGCCGCCGAAATGGCGCGCGTGCAGGCGGGCGATGTGCTGGTCGCCGAGATGACCGATCCGGACTGGGAACCGGTCATGAAGCGCGCCGCGGCGATCGTCACCAACCGCGGCGGGCGCACCTGCCACGCGGCCATCATCGCGCGCGAGCTGGGGATTCCCGCGGTGGTCGGCTGCGGGGATGCCACCAGGCTCATCCGCGAGGGGCAGGAGGTCACGGTGTGCTGCGCCGAGGGCGATACCGGCCAGGTGTACGACGGAATCCTGGCGTTCGAGCGCAAGGAGATCGAGCTCGACTCGCTGCCGAAGATCCCGGTGAAGATCATGATGAACGTCGGCAACCCCGACCGCGCCTTCGATTTCGCAGCCATCCCGCACCGCGGCGTGGGGCTGGCGCGCCTGGAATTCATCATCAACCGCATGATCGGCGTGCATCCGCGCGCGCTGCTGGAATTCGATCGCCTGGACGGGGAGCTGCAGGAGCAGATCCGCGCGCAGATCGCCGGCTACTCCGACCCGGTCGGGTTCTACGTCGAGAAGCTCGCCGAGGGTATCGCGCAGATCGCCGCCGCGTTCGCCCCCGAGCCGGTCATCGTGCGCCTCTCGGACTTCAAGTCGAACGAGTACCGCAAGCTGATCGGCGGCAGCCGCTACGAACCGGAAGAAGAAAACCCGATGCTGGGCTTCCGCGGTGCTGCGCGCTACCTGAGCGCCGACTTCGGCGAGGCCTTTGCCATGGAATGCGAGGCGCTCAAGCGCGTGCGCAACGACATGGGCCTGACCAACGTGCAGATCATGGTGCCCTTCGTGCGCACCCTGGGCC
>JBOIAH010000319.1:0-2698 GCA_050739055.1 Steroidobacteraceae bacterium
GGCCACACCGGGCACGCCCATCACCTACAGCTACACCGACGCGACAACGCCAATCCCGGCGATTCCGACCAGCGCCTTGTGCGCCACCGCCTGGGCCTCGAGCTGCCGCATCATCATCAACTACCCCGAGCACATCCAGCCGATCTGGGATGCGGTGCGCGCCGATCCCACGGTGCCCGCCATCAGCCGCACCTGCTCGCAGGCCGGTTGCCACAACCCGAAGAATGCGGCCGGCGCGGCACAGACGCCGGCGGCCAATCTGGATCTGACCAATAGCGCCTCGAACACCGTGCCGCAGGAGTTCACCTCCTACGTGCAGCTGCTGTTCCCGCACAACACAGTTATCATGGGCCAGCCTGGACCGTCGGTGGGTCCATTCCTGAATGCGGGCAGCGCGAATGGCGGCCAGTCGGCCCAGTTCTTCAGCCTCTTCGCAACAGGTGGCCAACATCCGGGCTGGTTGAACCCGGCGGAGATTCGCCTGTTGTCTGAATGGCTGGATATTGGCGCACAGTACTTCAACAACCCGTTCGACCCCGCGGTACCGGTCAACTGAGCGAAGGACGCAGCTGATCAGGCGCGCATCCCGCACCGCGCTCGCCGGCGCGGTGTTGCTGTCGTGGCTGCTGGTCCCGGCGGTGAGCGGCGCGCGCACCTACCTGCAGCTGTTCGTCACGCAGCCGTACCTGGAGCTGCATACCGGCCCGGGCCGCGGCTATCCGGTGTTCCACGTCGTGCCGCGGGACGGGAGCGTGGACGTGCTGTTCCGCCGCACCGACTGGTTCAAGGTGCGCACCGAGCACGGCGTGGAAGGCTGGGCCTCGCAGCAGGAGATGCAGAAGACGGTGCTGGCGGACGGCTCACCCTTCAGGTTCGAACTCGGCGACCGTGCGGGCTTTACCGCGCATCGCTTTGAGATGGGGATGTTCGCCGGGGAATACGGCGGCGCGAACCTCATCTCCGGCTACTACTCGGTGTCGCTCAACTCGCAGCTCGCGGTCGAGGCGGCCGTCGGGCAGTTCCTCGGCCGCTTCTCCAACGGCGAGACCGGCGATCTGGGGCTCACGCACGTGATCGCCCCGGAAGCGCGCTGGTCGCCGTTGCTGATGCTGGGCGTGGGGCTGGTGCACACCGAACCGAAGGCGACGCTCGTGACCCCCGCCAACCGCACCGAGCAGACCGCCTACGTGGGCGGCGGCCTGCGCTATTACCTCACGCGGCGCTTTTTCCTGCGCGGGGAGTACAAGGCCCACTACGTGTTCACTAAGCGCAATCAAAACGAGGAAGCAGACGAATGGAAACTGGGATTCGCATTCTTCTTCTGACGGCGCTTCTCGCGGCGCTTTGCGGCTGCGCCTCGGTGCGCAACTGGTACCACGCGCGCCACCACGGGGGCAGCACCGGCGCCGAGGCGCCTTCCGCGGGCGGCGACGGTGCGACTGCGCCCGGCGCCGAGGGGCCCGATGAGGGCAACCCGCCGCGGGTCATCGAGCCGGAAGTCGCGCGCCGCAAGATCACCGTGCCGCGCATCAGGAGCCGGAACATCGAGCTGGGGCTCGACTACGGGGCGCTGTCCATCCAGGACTTCGGCACCAACCCCGTCTACGGCGTGACCGCGGCCTACCACATCACCGAAGACTTCTTCTTCCAGGGCGAGGCGGGGCGCTCGCGCGGCGGGCGTACCAGTTTCGAGACCCTGAGCGGCAACATTCAGCTGCTTACCGAGTCTGAGAGGCGTTTCACGTATTACGACCTGTCACTCGGCTACAACTTCCTGCCTGGCGAGGCCTTTGTCGGTCGCGGCGTCGCCATGACGAGCGCGTTTTACCTGCTCGGCGGCATCGGCTCCACCGATTTCGCCGGGGATACGAAGTTCACGGTGAACTTCGGCGCCGGTTACCGTGTCGTGCCGTCGGACTGGCTGGCGCTGCACATCACGGTGCAGGATCGGATATTCCAGACGAGCCTGCTGGGGGTCACCAAGCTCACCAACAACCTCGAGGCGCGCATCGGGACGACCGTCTTCTTCTAGTCACGAGGGATGCATGATGAACAACCGTATCGCAGCCCTGGTTGCCGCCGTAACGCTCGCCCTGCCGGCGCTGGCAGGCCCGGGCGGCACGCCGGCGCCGCAATTCACGCTCGCCGCGCGCAGCGGGCATGACGTGAGCCTCGCCCAGTACAAGGGCCAGGTGGTGATGCTCAACTTCTGGGCGAGCTGGTGCGGGCCATGCCGCCAGGAGATGCCCCTGCTCGAGGAGATTTACCGGAAGTACCACAAGCTCGGATTCACGCTGCTGGGCGTGAACGTGGAGCCGGACTCGGACGCGGCCAATGAGTGGCTCAAGCAGACTCCGGTGAGCTTTCCGATTCTCTATGATAAGGAGAGCAAGGTCAGCAGGCTGTACGATGTCGAGGGCATGCCCAGCACCGTGATCATCGACCGCAGCGGCAAGGTGCGGATGCTGCACCGCGGCTACAAGCCGGGCGACGAGAACGAGTATCTGGACAGCGTCCGCGCTCTGATCCGGGAGTAGCGGCCGACGCCGTAAGGGAGAGCCGAGATGCAGAGCGGGGTGAAGTGGACACGGACCGGGGTGGCGGCGGCACTGCTCGCCGCGCTGGCCCTGCTGGGGGCGGGGTGCGCGCCGATCGAACCCTGGGTGAAGCCCTACGAGCGCGAGCATCTGGCCGATCC
>JBOIAH010000320.1:0-2198 GCA_050739055.1 Steroidobacteraceae bacterium
ATCTGGCCGATCCCATCATGTCCCTGAACCGCTACCCGATCTCGAACACGTACCGCGACCATGTGTTCGAGACCCGCGAGGGGGCCCACGGGGCCACCGGGGGAGTCGGAGGCGGCTGCGGATGCAATTGAGCGTGGCGGCGCGGTGGGCGTGAGCGTGGCCGAGCCGCCCCGGCGCGCGGGCAGCCGCCGCAGGCTGACGCCCTTTGCCCGCACGCTCACTGCCCTGTGCGTGATTGCCGCACCGGCGCTCGCGGGGGTGCTGCCCGAGGACGAGGCGGACGTCCTGTACCACTCCTACCAGGGCGGCGGCATCACCATCCACGGTCCCTCGGTCCTCATCCGCAAGAAGATCGGCGACAACCTGTCGCTGTCCGGAAATTACTACGAGGACATGATCTCGAGCGCCTCGATCGACGTGAAGCTTTCGGGCAGCCCTTACGCGGAAGTCCGCAAGCAGAAGAGCATCGGCGCCGACTACCTGCACGGCAAGACCACCTACAGCGTGGGCTACATCAACAGCGTCGAGCCCGACTACCGCGCGGACACCACCTACTACTCGGTGAGCCAGGACATGTTCGGCGACCTGACCACCGTGACGCTCGGCTACCGGCGCGCCTGGGACCGGGTGTACCGGGACATCAAGTCCAACGGCGTAATCATCAACGACCCGGGCTTCCGCCAGCAGACCGATCACCGCGGCTACACGTTCGCGGTCAGCCAGATCCTCACGCGCAACCTGCTGGCCGACTTCAACTACGAGATCCTCACGGACCAGGGCTACCTCGCCAACCCCTACCGCCAGATCCGCTACCTGTCCCCGGGAGGCCTGGGATTCACGCAGGCCAACCAGGTGTATCCCAACACGCGCACCAGCAACGCCGGCTCGGTGCAGCTGAAGTACTACCTGCCGTGGCGCGCGGCGCTCACCGGGGATTACCGCTTCTACCGCGACACCTGGGGCATCGTGGCGAGCACCTTCGAGGCCGGCTACACGCTGCCGGCGTGGCGGCACTGGATTTTCGACGGCAGCCTGCGCTACTACACGCAGACACACGCCGACTTCTACAGTGACCTGTTCCCGCGCGCCAACTACCAGAACTTCGAGGCTCGCGACCGCGAGCTCGCCGCGTTCAACAGCTACACACTCGGCGCGGGCGCTTCCTACGAATTCCCCGTGCCGCGGGCGCCGTGGATTCACAAGAGCACCGCCAACGTGCGCTATGACCGGATGATGATCAGGTACAGCGACTTCCGTAACGCGCTGCTCGCCGGACAGTACGGCGCCGGGAACGAGCCGCTCTACCGCCTCGACGCCAACGTCTTCCAGGTGTTCGTCTCCATCTGGTTCTAAAAGCCTGAACCGCCGCTGAACCCGCGGCGCCCGCGCACTTTCCGCGCGGCTGCTGCGCTTTGGGCGCGCGACTGAGTTAAGCTTCGTTGCGTCGTTCATTGCTCATTCGCGCCGTTGTCGGCAAGCCGCGACAGGCGTGAATGGAGGGGATATCAATCATGCGCACCCGCACTACTCTCGTCACCCTGCTGGCCGGCATCGCACTCGCCACGGCCGCCGGCGGTGCTTACGCGCAGGCACGCGAGCAGGCTCGCCTGCTCACCGCGAGCCAGATCCTCGAAGAGCTGCGCGGTTCCCGTGACCAGGCGATACCGGACCGGCTGCTCGAGCGCGCCTATGGCATCGCCGTCATTCCCGACATGACCAAGATCGCCTGGTTCCTGGGCGGGCGCCGCGGACACGGCGTGCTGATCGTGCGCGACAAGGCCGGGCGATTCACCAGCCCGATGTTCGTCACCATGACCGGCGGCAGCTTCGGCTTCCAGTGGGGCGTGCAGTTGACCGACGTGGTGCTGGTATTCACCACGCCCAAGGGCATCGAGGGGATCAACGGCGGCAAGGTCACGCTCGGAGCCGACGCCTCGGTCGCCGCGGGTCCGGTGGGACGCTCGGCCACCGCCGCCACCGACGCGGGCTTCAAGGCGGAGGTCTATTCCTACTCGCGCAGCCGCGGCGTGTTTGCCGGCATCGCGCTGGACGGTTCGGCCATCACCATCGACGACCGCGCCGACGCCGCCTTCTACCAGCGGCCCGGAGTCCCCGCCGCGGACATCATGTCCGGAGGCGTCCGCAGCAGCGACGAGGCCGCGCGGCGTTTCCTGGCTGCCGTGAGCAGCAGCACCGGC
>JBOIAH010000321.1:0-2160 GCA_050739055.1 Steroidobacteraceae bacterium
TCTGGAAGGCGTGCCCCGGGGCGGACTCGTGCAGGGTGAGTGCCGTGAGGTTGTACAGCGGCCGGCTCGGCAGATCGTAGGTGTTGAGGAGGTACACGCCCGGGCCGCCGCGCCCGGCGGTGTAGAACGGCGCGAGGTCCGCGGGCACCGGCTTGATGGTGAAGCGCGCCCGCGGCAGGTAGCCGAAGTACTGCGCCGCCTTGCCGTCGAACACCTTGGCGATCCAGGCCGCGCGCATCAAGAGCTCCTGCGGGGTCTTCGCGTAGAACCGCGGGTCGGTGCGCAGGAAATGCAGGAATTGCGCGAAGTCGCCCTGAAAGCCCGTGGCGCGCATCTCTGCGAGCATGGCCGCGTGCAGACGCGCCACCTCGGCCACCCCCAGCTGGTGGATCGCGGCCGGGTCCATGTCCAGCGTGGTGAACTCGCGGATCTTGGCGCGGTAATAGTTCCTGCCATCCGGCAGGTCGGAAGCGGCGATCGTGGTGCGCATCCCCGGGACGTACTCGGTGCGCATGAAGGTGAGCAGCTGCGTGTACGCCGGCTGCACCACGTCGTGGATGGTCTGTACGGCTTGCGCGCGCAGCCGGGCCTGCTTGTCCGCCGCTACGCCCGCCATGTCCTTGAACGGCGTGTAGAACAGGCTCGCCTCGGGTGTGGCCTCGGTCACGGCGGTGATCGAGGTGTCGCGTCCCTCCATGGTCACGCGCGGGGGCGTGAAGCCGCGCTTCATGCCGGCGCGCATCTCATCCATCTGCTCGCGGAAGTAGCGCGGGATGTCGCGCATCTGCGCGATCCAGTGCTCATAGTCGATGAGGGTGCGAAACGGCCGCCGCGCGGTGTACCCCAGCTCGGTCCAGAAGCTCGTGTCGGAGTTGGCCGGCATCTCGAAGTCACGGAAGCGCTGGTCGGCGATCAGCACCTGAAGCTGCGCGCGGTAGATGTCGTAGTTGATCTGCTGCTTCGCGGACAGGCTGGCACGCGGGAGCGCGTCGACCTGGCGCAGCACGTCCAGCCAGTGCGTAAGGCGCATCTGCTGCGTGGCCGGGTCGACCTTCGGCAGATGATCCGCGACCGGCTTGGTGTCGTCCTCGCCCCCGGGGAGCTGCTGCATGCGCCACTGCCACTCGGCGGTGTAGATCGAGCGCAGCTGCTCATCCGCTGCGTGCTGCCGCGAGTGTTGTGAGCAGGCGGTGAACTCCGCCGCGGCCAGCGCCAGCAAGAGCGCAGCGCCAACGCGGCTGCGGGCCTTGAGATCAAGCCGCAGGGCCGGTGAATCGCGCATGAATCTCCTTCGGACGGTTCTCGCCTCAGGGCCGACAGCATACTGCAAGCGTTGCACGCGGCCGCACGCGCAGGTACAAGGGCGCACTCGTATGTGGAAATCGATCGTCGCGGTGAGCGTGGGATCGAGCCTCGGGGCGCTGCTGCGCTGGTGGCTCGGCGCGCGGCTGAATGCGCATTTTCCGGCTATCCCGCCCGGCACGCTGGCGGCGAATCTCATCGGCGGCTACGTGGTGGGAGTTGCGGTGGCTTTCTTCGCCACCTACACGGCGCTGGCGCCCGAGTGGCGGCTGCTGGTGATCACCGGCTTTTGCGGCGGGCTCACCACGTTCTCCACCTTCTCCGCCGAGATCGTGACCCTCCTGCAGCAGGGCCGCGGACAGTGGGCGCTCGCCGCCGCCGCGGCCCATCTGGGCGGATCGCTCCTCATGACCTTTGCCGGGATCGGCACGGTCGTGTGGGCGAGAAGCTGACATGGCACCGCCCGTCCAGGAGCAGGCAATGCAAGGCTCGTTCCTCAGGTTCTACGTGCACGAGGGCCAGCGGCATCGCGGGCGCCTGGTGTGGGAATGGCTGCTCGATGAGGCCAACGGCTTCGGGATCCGCGGCGGCTCGGCCTTTCGCGCCATGGCCGGCTTCGGCCGTCATCACGTGCTGCACGAGAGTCGCTTCTTCGAGCTGGCCGGCGCACTCGCCGTGGAGGTCGAGTTCATCGTCACCGACGAGGAGGCGCACCAGCTCCTCGAGCATCTGCGCGAGCACAAGGTGCGTCTCTTCTATGCGCGCATCCCGGCGCGCTTCGGCATCATCAACCCGGACACCGCCGACCCGCCGTCCGCTGATTGAGGCGCGCGCGGCCAGCCGCGCCTATTTCGGCCG
>JBOIAH010000322.1:0-16209 GCA_050739055.1 Steroidobacteraceae bacterium
GTCATCGACATTCCCAAGGACGTCCAGAACTGGGAAGGCGCATTTCAGGGCACCGGCTTGCTTCCCATTCCCGGCTACCGCCGGCGCCTCGAGGAGCTCAACCAGGCGGCGCTCGGCGCCGACGCGGCGCAGCGTTTCTTTGCGATGCTGGGGGAGTCGGAGCGGCCGCTCATCTACGCCGGCGGCGGGGTGATCAACGGCAACGCCGCCGCCGCGCTCACCGCGTTCGCGACCGCCTTCGGAGTGCCGGCGGTCACCACCCTCATGGGGATCGGCGCGCTCAGCACCACCCACCCGCTGTCGATGCGCATGCTGGGGATGCACGGCGCCGCGTTCGCCAACTACGCGGTCGACGACTGCGACTTTCTGATCGCGGTCGGCGCGCGCTTCGATGACCGGGTGGCGGGAGTGCCGGCCAAATTCGCCCGCAACGCGCGCCGCATCGCGCACCTGGATGTCGACCGCGCCGAGGTGAACAAGGTCAAGCGGGTGCAGTGGAGCCACGTCGGGCGGGTTGCCGACGCGCTCGCGGCACTGACGGGCTACGGCCGGGAGGCGAAGTTCGCGCGCGACTTCAGCGCCTGGCACGCGGAACTCGCCCAGCTCAGGTGCGTCTACGCCATGAACTACGATCGCGCCAGCCCGCTCATCCAGCCGTACTACGTGATCGAGGAAATCAACCGCCGCACGCGCGGCGAGGCCATCATCACCACCGGCGTCGGCCAGCACCAGATGTGGGCGGCGCAGTACTGCGATTTCACCGCGCCGCGCCTGTGGCTCACCTCCGGCAGCATGGGCACGATGGGCTTCGGCCTGCCGGCGGCCATCGGCGCGCAGCTCGCGAACCCGGCGCGCCTGGTGATCGACATCGACGGGGATTCCAGCATCCGCATGAACATCGGGGAGCTGGAGACCGCCAGCACCTACGACCTGCCGGTGAAAGTCGTGGTGCTCAACAACTTCGGCGACGGCATGGTCAAGCAGTGGCAGAAGCTGTTCTTCAAGGGGCGGCTGTCGGCGAGCGACCGCTCGCTGCACAAGAAGGACTTCGTCAAGGCCGCGCAGGCCGACGGCTTTCGCTACGCGATGCGCCTCGAGCGCAAGGAGGACGTGCCGCGCGTCATCGGCGAGTTCCTGGCGTTCGCCGGACCTGCGTTCCTCGAAGTCATGATCGATCCGGACGCCGGTGTCTACCCGATGGTGGGGCCGGGACAGAGCTACGAGGAAATGATCACCGGCGATTTCATTCCCTCGCGTCACAAGGTTGAGATCAAGACGCCGGGAGCCTCGGAGATGTTCTGATGACCTCAAGGCACCTGAAGTCTCGCCACCGCACACGCCCCGAGGCGCTATGAAGTACCTGCACACCATGGTGCGCGTCACCGACATCGACGCATCGCTGAAGTTCTACTGCGAAGGGCTCGGGCTTGCAGAGCTGTCGCGCCAGGACTACCCGCAGGGACGCTTCACGCTGGTGTTCCTCGCCGCGCCCGGCGACGAGGAGGCGCAGGTGGAGCTCACCCACAACTGGGATCCGCAGCAGTACCCCGGGGGCCGCAACTTCGGGCACCTCGCCTACGCGGTGGACGACCTCTACGCGACCTGCCGGCGCCTCGCCGATCACGGCGTCACCATCCTGCGCCCGCCGCGCGACGGGCACATGGCGTTCGTGCGCTCGCCGGACAACATCTCGATCGAGCTGCTGCAGAAGGGCGCGGCGCTCGCCCCGGCCGAGCCGTGGAAATCTATGACCAACACCGGTACCTGGTAGGGCCCACCGACTGCGCGCATGAAGACGATCCCGAGCCTGCTGATCGCGGCGATCGCGGCGGCCTGACCCGTGCGCGCCGGAAGGCTCGCGGCAATCGCGACCATGATCGCGGCGGTCGCCGTGTTCTCCTTCATGGACGGGCTGCTCAAGTTCCTGTCCGCGCACTATCCACCCATGGAGGTTGCCGCGCTGCGGGGGGCCACCTCGCTGCCGTTCACCGTGGCCCCGGTGCTGATCGCCGGACGGTTAAGGGACCTCAAGCCCCGCCGCTGGCCGATGCACCTGCTGCGCGGGGTGCTCACCGTCGTGGTGCTGGGCGGCTTCATCTACGCGGTGCGCGCCCTGTCGCTCGCCAACGCCTATTCGGTGTTCCTGTCTGCACCGCTCATCGTGGCGGCGCTGTCGGTGCCGCTGCTGCGGGAACGCCTCAACTGGCGCAACTGGCTGGCAATCCTGGCGGGTCTCGCCGGGGTGCTCACCATGCTGCGCCCCACGGCTTCGGGGCTGGCGAGCTTCGGGGCGCTCGCCGCGCTGGTGGGGGCCACCGCCTACGCGCTGAGCTCCATCGCGGTGCGGGTGCTCACGCGCACCGACACGACCGCGAGCGTCGTTTTCTGGACCATCGGCCTGATGACGCTGTTCACCGCCGCCATTGCCGCGCCCGCCTGGGTGCCGATCCAGCCCGCACACTGGAAATGGCTGCTCGCGCTCGGGGTGCTGGCCGCGACCGGCCAGTACCTGCTCACCGAAGCCTTCCGCTCGGCGCCGCCCTCGGTCGTATCCCCGTTCGAGTACACCGCGCTCCTGTGGGGCATCGGCATCGACCGCGTGGTGTGGCACGTGCTCCCCTCGGCGCGGGTGTGCCTCGGCGGCGGCATCGTGATCGCGAGCGGCCTGTACCTGATCTGGCGTGAGCGGACCGCGCCCTCGCACCCGCCCGCGCAACTGTCATGGCAGTGAGCGGCGCGGCAGGGCAGAATGCGGCGCTGAGCGTCGACATTGGAAAGTCGTTCGCTGACGAGGTCGCGCCTTAACAAGAGGAAAAGGCCATGAGCAATGCCGTAACCCTGGGACGATTCATCTGGCACGAGTTGTTGACGACGGACACCGCCGCCGCCGCCGCCTTCTATCCAAAGGTAGTGCCGTGGCGGACCCAACCCTCCAACATGCCGGGCTACACCATCTGGATGGCCGGGGGGGCCCAGATCGGCGGCCTGATGGCCCTGCCCCCGGAAGCCGTGGGAACGGCGCCGCACTGGCTCGTTTACCTGGGCACGCCCAGCGTCGATTCCACCGCGCAGGAGGCCCAGCGCCTGGGCGCAAAGGTCCTGAAAGCCCCGTCCGACATTCCGAACGTAGGCCGCTTTGCCGTGTTATCCGATCTGCAGGGTGCGACGTTCGCGCTCTATACCCCGGCCGCGGGCGGCGGGGGCGTCGGCACGCCGGTGGGGGGCTTCGGGGAATTCTCCTGGCACGAGCTGGCCACGACCGATGTCGCCGGCGCATTGCGCTTTTACGGCGAGCTGTTCGGCTGGACCAAGGGCCCCGGCCACGACATGGGCGCAATGGGCATCTACCAGTTGTTCGAGCACGCCGGCGCCCAGGTCGGCGGCATGTGCAACGTCCAGGGCCCGTCGACCCCGTCCTCGTGGCTGAGCTATGTGCACGTGTCGGACGCGGCACGCGCGGTAGCCGCCGCCAAGGCGGCCGGCGGGCGCCTGCTGCACGGACCCGTGGAGGTTCCGGGCGGAAGCTGGATTGCGCTGTTCATGGACCCCCAGGGCGGTGCGTTTGCCGTCCACGAATTGCCGCGCGCCATGGCGCAGGCGCGTCCGGCCGCCGCGCCCAAGCCTGTGCCCGCCGCAGCCCCCAAGGCCGCCCCGCCGCCGCCCCCGAAACCGGCGGCCCTCGCGCCGCCGAAGCCCGCGGCGCCCGCCAGGAAGAAACCCGCACGCAAGAAGGCGGCCAGGAAGACGGCCCGCAAGACGGCAAAGAAAAAGACGGCAAGAAAAGGGGCCAAGAAGGTGGCGCGCAAGTCCCGCCGGGCCAAACCGGCACGCCGGGTGTCGAAGGCGGCGCGGCGCGGCAGCCCCAAGCGGCGTACGGCGCGGCGCGCGGGCGCCCGGCGCGCACGCGGTCGCCGCCGACGCTGAAAGAGATGTGAAGGACCCCGCCGCCCGGGGCGGCGGGGCGGCCTTCAGACCTTGACGAGCGGGCGGCCGAAGTTTCCGCCCTGCATCGCCAGCAGCAGGTGCGCCGGAGCGTTCGCCAGGCCCTCGACCACGTGATCCTTGGCGGTGATGCGGCCCGCGCCGTACCAGGCGATCGCTTCGCGCAGGAATTCCCCGCGCCGGTGCTCGAAGTCGCGTACCCGTGCGCGCAGCACCTGTATCCCATCCTTTTCGGGAAGATAGCCGGCTCGGGCGAGGGCCGGCGCCGGATCCGCGGGGCTCAGGCTGTTCTGCACGATGCGCGCGCCGCAGGACAAGTGCCGGCCCGCGATGATGGTTTCCAGCAGCTCACCGCCGGAGTTGTCGAAGTACACGTCCACGCCGTGCGGAGCGAGCTGCTTGAGGCGCGCGCTGACCGATTCCGAGCCGTAGTTGATGCACGCCGGGAGGCGGGCGTGGCGGGTCACCCAGTCGCACTTCTCGCGCGTGCCGGCGATGCCGATGGCGCGCGCGCCCTTGAGCATGGCGATCTGGCCGGCCATGGAGCCGGCGGCATTGGCCGCCGCCGACACCAGTACGGTCTCTGCAGGGCGCAGTTTCGCGAGGTCCTGCAGGCCGAAGTAGGCCGCCATGCCCGGGGCACCCAGGATTCCGAGAGCAGTGGATGCCGGGGTCTGTCCAGGATGCAGGAGTCGGGCGTGCTGCCCGTTCGACACGCACAACTGCTGCAGGCCGGCGTCGAACACCACGAGGCTCCCGACGCTGAACACCTCGTGCCGCGACTCGATCACCTGGCCCACACCGCGTGCCGGGACCACATCGCCCGGCCTCACCAGGCCGGTCCCGCCGGCGATGGCCGGTGCGCACAGGAACGGATCGAGCGCGAGCCACAGCGCCCGGCCGAGGAACGAGCCGTTGGTCAGCTGGGGCCGGGGCGCCTCGAGGAGCTCGAAGTCAGTGGAGCGCGACGGCGGGCGCTTGAGCCTGATCTGCAGGTTGTGCATGGGCGCGAGACTACTTCGCGGCCTCCTCGGCCGCGCGTTCCCGTGCGGCGGCCTGCTCAGTGGCGGCGTTGATCTGCTGTCGCACACGGTCCTCGGTCTGCTTCGCCTGGGCCGCCTGTTGCGCTTCGGCGGATGCGCCCCCGGCGGCGGCCGCGCCGGTTCCGGCGAGCCCGCAGCCGCTCAGCGCGCCGGCCAGGGCGCACAGTACCAACACTCGCAGCATGGAGAGCTCCTTGCAGTTGTGCTGCTTGGCAAATTTACGCGCCCCGACCGCGTACGCAAGAGCACCCGCGATCATGGCACTATGTGGCGCATGCCCAGGGCCACCCCTACGCACCGTCACGTCGAGAGTGAGCCGCGCGTGCGGCGCGGCTATTTCGAATTCCGCTACGGCCAACTGCACGTGCACAACGCGATCCCTCCGGGCGGAGGTTTCGAGGAAGGCACGCCGCTCCTGTGCCTGCACGGTTCGCCGGGATCGGGCCGTGTGTTCAGCGGCTTTCTGCCGCTCGCGGGGCGCGACCGCTCGGTTTATGCGCCGGATCTGCCCGGCTGCGGGGAGTCCGATCCGCTGCCGCGCACGCCGGGGGTTGCCGACTACGCGGCGGCGATCGGCGACTTTCTCGATAACATACGCCTGCGGCACGTCGACGTGCTGGGACATGGCGCGGGCGCAGTGCTCGCCGCGGAGCTGGCGCTCAGCCGTCCGGGCCAGGTGCGCAGGCTGGTCATGGTGTCGGTCCCCCTGGGGGGCGACGCCGCGCGCGAGGCGGCGAGCCGCAGCGCGGCCGCGGGTCTCGCCGGGGCCGTCGCGCAGTATCCGCTGCGCGAGCGCCTCGCCCGCCTCACCCAGGGGCTGCTGGTGGTGCGCCCCCGCGATGAGTGGTGGGACGCCGCCTCCCGGGTGCGGGAGGTGCACCCAGCCGCCCGCGTGGTGGAGCTGCCCGAGCAGGGGGCGGACGTGTTCGCATCGGCACCGGGGCGGGTGGCGGAGGCGGTGCGCGAGTTTCTGCGCCCCAACTAAGGCGGATTTCGGGATTCCTCTCACATATTGTTCGCGGGCACAGGTTCCCGCGTCGCCGCGGAGCTACACTTTGCCGCCCGCAATTCACGGGGGAGCCCGATACCGATGGACCCGCGCCCGAGGCAGCCTTCGCCGGAAGGATCACCCCCCGGGAGTGACCTCGACAGCACCGACGAGCTCCCGGTCCTCGACCTCGGAGCGTACGAGGCTGCCGCGCGCGAGCGCGTCGGCAACACCGACGCGTGGATCCTGCCGCCGTCTGCCGCGCAGGAGGCCGCCACGGCCGCCGAGGACCCGCTGCAGACCGCCGTGGAAAACCTGCACGAGGCGCAGGAACTGCTGGCCCGCAGGGGTGAGCGGCTCGCACAGATCGAACGTTCCCTGGAGGAAGCCCACGGCCTTCGCGCGGCCGCCGAGCGGCGCGCGACGCAGCTCGCCGAGGAACTGGCGCAGCACGGCGAGGAACTGACGCAGGCACGGTCCGCCGCGGAGCAGCGCGCCGAGACGCTCGCGCAGATGCAAGCGGCCGCCGGCCGGCGCGAGACCGAACACAACGAGCAACTGTCGCAGGCCAAGGCGAGCGCCGAGCAGCGCGTGATCGAGGAACGCGGGGCGGCGGCCCGGGCGCAGCGCGCGCACCAGCTGCAGAGCCGCCAGGCACTCGGTGCCCGCGATCTGGCGCACACCGCGCTGCAGGGCGAGCTGCAGGCGCTGCGCACGCGCGCCACGAGTTACTTCGAGTCGCTGCAGTCGCTCGAGCGGCGCCGCACGCTGCTCGAAGGCCTGGTGTCGGAGCTGCAGGACGAAGCGCAGGGGCACGAGAGCAGCCACACGCGCCTCGCGCGCGAGCTGGCGGTCCGCGACGCGCGCGCCGCTGAGCTGCAAGCGGAGCTGGCCGAGCGCAAGGCGCGCGTTGCGACGCTCGAGGATCAGGCGAGCGCTTTCGCCGCCACCAGCGCCGCTCGCGACCGGGAGCTCGCGCGGCTGAGCGCCGCGCAGGCGAGCCTCAATGCGGCGCTCGAGTCGGCGCGCGCGGCCACGGCGGCGGCGAGCGCGCGCGAGGCGGAGCACGAGGCCGCGCTGACGCAGGCGCGCAGCGCTCTTGCCCGGCTGCAAGCGGAGCTGGCCGCGGAGCGCAGGCGCTTCGGCGAGCGCGACCAGGAGCTCACCAAGGTCCGCGGCGAGATGGAGGAATGGGCCGGCGCGCTGCGGGTGGCGCAGCTCGAGCGCACCGCCCAGCTTGCCAGCATCAGCGCCGGCGAGACCCGCGCGCGCGAGCTTGAGGCACGGGTGGCGGAGCAGAGCGACACGCTGCACTCGCTGCAAACGGCCTCCGACGCCGCCATCGCCCGCTCCCAGGAGCTGGAGGCGGACCTGCGCGCCGCCGAGGACACGATCGCCCGCCTCGAGGCGCAGCTGCGCGGCCGCAATGCCCGCGTGGCGGAGCTCGAGAAAGCGAACACCCAGTGGCGCCACACCCTGGAGGAGGCGCGTGCGGCGCTCACCGACAGCGGCAGTCACCGTGCGTTGCGCGAGGGGGCGCGCGCCGGCGCCGAGCAGGCGCAGCCCGCCCCGGGCTCGCCGGTGCCCGACGGCGCGACGCGCCTGCTCATTCACGCCGACGGGGAGCGCGAGGTCGTGCACGTGCTGGGGCGCAAGACCAGCATCGGCCGCACGCCCGAAAACGATGTGCAGATCGACGCCAAGTACATCAGCCGCCGCCACGCGGTGATCCTGGCCGGTCCCGCACACACCATCATTGAAGACCTCAACAGCACCAACGGCGTGCTGGTCAACGGCCGGCGGGTCACGCGCCAGACCCTCAAGGACGGCGACGCGGTAGTCATCGGCCGCACGCAATACCGTTTCGCGGTGCGCCGCCTGGGCGACAAGCGCTGACAGCCGCACCGCGCCGCAGTTAAGCTGCGGGCTCCCGCCGCCGAAGCCGGAGCGAGACTTCTCCACGTGGCGAGTCCCTACATCGAGAAAATCCTCACGGCGCGCGTCTACGACGTGGCGATCGAATCCCCGCTGGAGGAAGCGGCGCGCCTGTCACGCCGGCTCGGCAACCAGGTGCTGCTGAAGCGCGAGGACCTGCAGCCGGTATTCTCGTTCAAGCTGCGCGGCGCCTACAACCGCATCGCGCATCTCGGCGAGGCCGGCGCCAGAGGCGGCGTGGTGTGCGCCTCGGCCGGCAACCACGCGCAGGGCGTGGCGCTCGCGGCGCGCCGCCGGGGCATTGCCGCGCTGATCGTCATGCCGGAGACCACCCCGCACATCAAGGTGCAGGCGGTCATCGACCTCGGCGGCGAGGTGGTGCTGCACGGGGACGACTACGACAGCGCGCTGGAGCGCGCGCTCGCCCTGGCGCGCGAGCGCAGCCTGGTGTTCGTGCACCCGTTCGACGATCCGGACGTCATCGCCGGGCAGGGCACCATCGCGGTGGAGATCCTGCGCCAGACCGGCGGCCAGCTCGATGCGATCTTCGTGCCGGTCGGCGGCGGCGGACTGCTGGCCGGCATCGCGGTGTACGTGAAATACCTGTATCCGGCGGTGAAGATCATCGGCGTCGAGCCGCACGACGCCGCCGGCATGTACGAGTCCCTGCGGGCGGGCCGCCGGGTCACGCTCGAGCGCGTCGGCATCTTTGCCGACGGCGTGGCGGTGCGGCGCGTCGGCGAGGAGACCTTCGCACTGTGCCGCGCGCACGTCGACGAGATCGTGCTGGCCGGCACCGACGAGATCTGCGCGGCGATCCAGGACGTGTTCGAAGACACCCGCTCGATCGTGGAGCCGGCCGGTGCGCTGGCGGTGGCGGGGCTGAAGCAGTACGTGGCGCGCGAGGGCTGGCGGGACAAGCGCCTGGTGGCGATCAACAGCGGCGCCAACATGAACTTCGACCGGCTGCGCCACGTGGCCGAGCGCGCCGACCTCGGCGGCGAGCGCGAAGCGCTGCTCGCGGTGGTGATCCCGGAGCAACCGGGGAGCTTCCTGCGCTTCTGCGAAGCGCTCGGGCGGCGCAGCGTCACCGAGTTCAACTACCGGTACGCGAGCGCGGCGGCGGCGCAGATCTTCGTCGGCCTGGCGCTCGCCCAGGGACGCGCCGAGAAGGACCTGGTCGTGGGCCAGCTGCGCACCGCCGGGTTCACCGTCACCGACATGAGCGACGACGAGTTGGCGAAGCTGCACGTGCGTTACATGGTCGGCGGGCACGCGCACGGCATCGAGCACGAGGTGTTATATCGGTTCGAGTTCCCGGAGCGCCCGGGCGCGCTGCTGAAATTCCTGCAGGCGATCGGCTCGCGCTGGAACATCAGCCTGTTCCACTACCGCAACCACGGCTCCGACTACGGGCGGGTGCTGGCCGGGATCCAGGTGCCGCCGGAGGAGCGGCCGGACTTCCTGCAGCACCTGCACGAGCTGCACTACGCCTGTGTGGAGGAGACCGCCAACCCGGCCTACCGGATGTTTCTCGGCGCGTGAGTCACGGCGCCCCGGGCGCGGGCTTGCGGCTCTCGATGAGCCACTCGCGCCAGATGGCGAGCAGCACCGCGAGGATCACGGGCCCTACGAACAGGCCGACCAGCCCGAAGGCCGCCAGTCCCCCCAGCACGCCAAACAGCACCACCAGGAACGGGATGTGCGCCTGCTGGCTGATGAGGAAGGGGCGCGCGATGTGATCGGTCCAGCCCATGATGATGCTGCACCAGACGGCCAGGGCGATGGCCGCCACGGTGCTGCCCTTGAGGAACAGCCACACTACGACTCCCCCGGCCACCGTCGGCGCGGCGAACGGGATCAGGCCGCACACCGTGGTGAGCGCGGCGAGGAACAGCGGCGCGCCAGCGCCCGCGACCCAGTAGCCGAGGCCCACCAGCACGCCCTGCACGACGGCGGCCAGCACCAGCCCGTAGACCACCGCCTTGACGGTCTGGGCGATGGCGAGCAGGTAGTTGTGCACGCGCGACCCGAGCACCTGCTCCAGGGCCCACGCCAGCTGCGCGGCGAAGCGCTCGCCGTCGCGGTACACGAAGAACAGGCTGAGCACGGCGAGCAGCAGCTTCACGACATTGTGGGCGATGTTGCCGAGCACGCGCGCGATCTGGTCGAAAGACTGGTTGGTGACCTTGGTGACCTCGGCGCCGAGGGCGTGCGGGTCCTGCGCGGCGCGCGCTGCGAGGTCCCGCAGCGGCTCGCCGATCCACGGCAGTTTGGTGACCGCCGGCGGCAGCTCCAGCCCGCCGGCGAGCATCGCCTGCGTCTCGTGCCAGAAGTGGGTCAGCTCGACGCGCAGCACCGCGGCCACCCATGCCAGCGGCGCCACCACCGCCACGCTGACCAGACTCGTCATGATGAGCGCGGCCACCAGCGCGCGGCCACCGCAGGCGCGCCGCAGCCACTGATAGACCGGCCAGGTGACGAACGCCAGGATGGCCGCCCACAACAGCGGCACGATGAAGGGCTGCAGCACCCGGAAGCCGAGCACGACGATGCCGGCGAGCAGCACCACGGTGAGCAGCCGGCGCAACCAGGGGGCGGAGACGAAGTCTTCCATCGCGCGCATCCCGCCGCTCAGGTGAGACCGGCCGCGTCGGAAACAAACATGGTGAGGGCGAGCAGCATACCGGTGGCGAGCGTCAGCTGGCGGCGCAGGTTGACATAGGCCGGGGGCAGCAGCGCGCCCAGGCTGCGGTGCTCGTACAGCCAGAACCCGCCCCAGCCGACGACCAGCACGGCGAGCCCGCGCTGGCCGCCGAGGGCGACCCCGACCGCGCCCAGCACCGCGGGAACGAGCGCCCCGGCGAGGCGTGCCGCGTCCCACGGCAGCCGCCCGGCGAGCGCCAGGCCGATGTGCACCGCACCAGCGGAGGCGAGGGTCACGGCCCCCCAGGCGAGCGCGATGTGCTGCGCCAGCTCGCGGGCGGCGTAGTCCGGCAGCAGGCCGACGCCTGCCAGGCACGCCACCAGCGGCACCACGCCGAGGTAGCCGCCCCGCTCGGTGAGGCTGTTGATGCGCGCCGCTGCGGCGCGGTCGTCGGCGATCCCCATGGGCCGATCATGCCATGCGCCCGGCAGCGCTGCGGCCCTTGACGACACGCGGGATCCGCAGGCAGGCTTCGCGCGGCGTGAGGTGTCCGTCCCAACGCGCGCGGCCTCAGGCTGTGACCGCGCGTGCCGGGACGGCTAAACGGGAAGTCCGGTGAGGATTCGTCCAAAGCCGGCGCTGCCCCCGCAACGGTAATCGAGATCAAGCGGATCACATGAGCCACTGCACCCCGAGAGGGGAGCGGGAAGGCGATCCGCCGGAGGTTCACTCCAGCTCGAGAGCCCGGAGACCGGCCTCGCGTGTACTACCGATGGCGTCGCGGCGGGCGGTGCTGGTTGGTCGGCACGCGCCGCAACCCAGCTCCTGAAGACCGCAGACCCCGTCGGGCACGGGCGGGTGCACATTCAGGAGCAATGACCATGACGAGCTGCGTTCCCGCGCGCCGCGCCGGCGCCGCGACCTGTATTTCCGCTCTGATCGTTCTTGCCGCTTCGCCGGTGCGGGCGGAGGATTCTGAGCAGCCGCAGCCGGTCATCGTGACGGCGACTCGCGTCCCCACACCGCCTCTCGAGGTGGCGAGCAGCGTCACGGTTGTCACCGCCGACGACATCGAGGCGCGCCAGGAGCGCACGTTTGCCGACCTGCTCAAGGACGTGCCCGGGCTCAACGTGGTGCAGACCGGCGGCCCGGGCGGCACGACCTCGGTGTTCATGCGCGGCACCAACTCCAACCACACCAAGGTGCTCATCGACGGCATCGACATCAGCGATCCGAGCAACTCCACCGGTGCGTTCGATTTCGGCCAGCTGCTCACGCCCGACATCGAGCGCGTCGAGGTGCTGCGCGGCCCCCAGAGCGGGCTGTACGGCTCGGACGCCATCGGCGGCGTCATCAACATCGTCACCAGGAAAGGCTCGGGGCCGCTGCAGTTCACCGGCGCGGCCGAGGGCGGCTCGTTGTCCACCTTCAATCAGGCCGCCAGCATCAGTGGCTCGCAGGACGCGTTCAGCTACGCCGGCAACCTGATGCACTACCACGCAGGTGCGCTGCCGGTGACGCCGCTCGATCTGCTGCCGCCGGGCGAGGCGCGCAACGACGACTACGACGACAACTTCACGGTCTCCACCAAGCTCGGGCTGGACGTCACCCGGGACTTCACTCTCGGCCTCGGGGCGCGCTACACCAGCATCGAGCTGCGCACCACCGGCGACACCTTCGACTTCATCACCTTCACCTCTTTCCCGGCCGCCGAGCAGACCAGGGCGCGAACCGCTGAGTACTACGCGCGGCTGTTTGCGCAGCTGAGCAGCTTCGACGGCGCATTCGAGCAGACGCTCGGCTTCGCCTTCAGCCACCAGCGCACCTCGACGCTGCAGCCCGATACGCCCGAGGCCCTCAACACCGGCGAGCGCAACAAAGTCGACTGGCAGGGCAACCTGAAGCTCCAGCCCACCGAGACGCTGGTGCTGGGAGCGGAGTATGAGCACGACGAGATCAGCGAGCCGATCTCGGCCAGCACGCGCGTCACGTCCGGCTACGCGGAACTGCAGTCCCAGCTCGGCGAGCAGTGGTTCTCGGCGCTCAACGTGCGCTACGACGACAACGATCGTTTCGGCAGCAGGCTGACGTACCGCTTCGCGCCGGCGTGGGTGATCAACTCCACCGGCACCAAGCTCAAGGCGTCGGTGGGCAGCGGCTTCAAGGCGCCGACCCTCAGCGAGTTGTTCCAGGACTTCCCGCCGTTGTTCTTCGCCAACCCGCACCTCAAGCCCGAGACCAGCACCGGCTACGACGCCGGCTTCGAGCAGGCGGCGGGTAAAACGCTGCGCTTCGGTGTGACCTGGTACTACAACAGGATCCGCGACCTCATCACCACCGACCCGGTTACCGGTACGACCTACGCCAACGTCGGGCGCGCCACGACCGACGGCATCGAGAGCTTCGCCAGCTGGCAGCCGCTGAAGGCGTTGACGCTGCGTGCCGACTACACGTACACCGAAGCGACCGACGACACGACGCACGCGGAGCTGCTGCGGCGGCCCAGGCATAAGGGCAACTTCGACGCCAACTGGCAGGTGACGGATGCCTGGCAGGTGAACGCCGACGTGCTGTGGATCGGGACCTGGGAGGATGGCAACCGCGACTTCTCGATAGTGCCGCTGGACGCGCCGGGCTACACGACCGTCAACCTCGCGACGCGCTGTCAGATCAACCGCTCATTCGAGGTCTTCGGCCGCCTCGACAACCTGTTCGACCGCCGCTACCAGAACCCGACGGGATTCTTGGCCCCCGGATTCGGCGTGTTTGCAGGTGTCAAAGTGAAGCTATAGGACGCAGACTGCGATCCGGGGCGGAAGTGCTAGTCTTGTTGGCGCATGAACACGCCGGCCGACACTCCCGCCCCGGGCGCACCGCCGACGGAGAGCGAGCGCACCTGGGGAATGCTCGCGCACCTCGCGGCGCTCGCCGGGCTCGTCATGCCGATGATCGGCATCGTGCTCGGGCCGCTTGCGGTATGGCTGCTGCGTCGCGATCAGTCGCCGTTCGTCGAGGCGCACGCCAGGGAAGCGCTCAACTTCAATATCACCGTGCTGATCGCGGCGGTGGCCTGCTTCATCCTGATGCTGGTGTTCGTCGGCATCCTGCTCGGCGTCGCGCTCTTCATTGCGTGGCTCGTCATGACGCTCATCGCCGCCATCAAGGCGAGCGAGGGCGTCGGGTATCACTATCCGTTCGCGCTGCGGCTGGTGAAGTAGCGCCGGCGACCGGCGGCGTACGGCCAAGTTCATGCTAAGCAATTGTTCTTGAAGGGCAATTGCCCTGCGTACTGGATGGACGTACAGTTAGCCGATGCCGGGCAGGATTATAGGCCGACACTCATTTGCGGGCAGAGGAGCGCTGTCCAATCCGCCCGGCCGCTTTGACCTGCAGCAGTTCACCGCCGTCGACGACGGCTGGTACCTGGAGCAGGAGCCGAGCAGCGTCGCGACGACGCTCGCGCCGGAGCGCGCGAAACAGATCATCACCACCAACGACTCTCCCGACGTCCCCTTCGAGCAGTCGATCAATCCGTACCGGGGATGCAGTCATGGCTGCATTTTTTGCTACGCCCGGCCAAGCCACGCGTACCTGGGACTTTCGCCGGGTCTCGATTTCGAGACGCGCATCTTCTACAAGCAGGACGCGGCGCAGGCGTTGGAAGCACAGCTCGCACGTCCCGGCTACGTTTGTAAGCCAATCACGATAGGTGCCAACACTGATCCGTATCAGCCCGACGAGCGCCGCATGAAAGTTACGCGTTCCATTCTGGAGGTTCTGGCGCGCACGCGACATCCGGTAACGGTGATTACCAGAGGCGCAATGATACTCAGGGATCTCGATCTGCTGGCAGATCTGGCGCGCGACAAGCTCGCGACAGTTGGCGTCAGCGTTACAACCCTCAACAAGGATCTAAAGCGCGTGATGGAGCCTCGCTCGGCAGCGCCCCAGGCCCGTCTGCGCGCGGTGGCCGAACTCAATGCCGCCGGTGTCCCAACCGGTGTGTTGGTGGCACCGGTGATTCCTGCTCTCACCGACCACGAACTCGAGGAAATCCTCGCCGCATCTGCGCAAGCGGGGGCGCGCTGGGCGGGCTACGTGCTGCTGCGGCTCCCGTATGAAATCAAGGATCTGTTCCAGGAGTGGCTCGCGCACCACTATCCCCAACGTGCCGCGCACGTCATGGCCCTCATCCGCGAGATGCGCGGTGGCCGCGACAACGATCCGCGCTTCGGCATGCGCATGCGCGGCACCGGACCGTACGCGCTGCTGCTCAGGAGCCGCTTCAAGCTCGCCTGCCGGCGGCTGCAACTCGGGTTTCCCGCCCGCGACACACTCGACACCGGCTTATTCTGTCCGCCGGTGCCGAGCGGCGCGCAGCTGAACCTCGGCCTTTGAGCCGTCGTAGAATCACCCGCGCGCCGTCAGCCAATGAACTTGCGCAGTGGCATACTGCGCACCGTGCGGCGCGCGCGGCGTTCGAGCGGGCGCGCGCCCTGCTGAGCTGCCGCAAAATAACAGTCGGCCGTGGACAGGTGTACCGATGGGAGACGACCAGGGGAAAGTGGCGCTGCTCGCGGGGGCGAGCGGGCTCACCGGAGGCTTGACGCTCGATGCACTGCTTGCTGCTCCCGACTTCACCCGGGTGATTGCCGTGACGCGCCGGCCGCTCGGACGCGAGCATCCGCGCCTCGCCAACCGCATCGTGCAATTCGAGCGTCTCGAGACGCAGCTGCAGGGCGTGCGCTGCAATGTGGCGCTGTGCTGCCTCGGCAGCACCATCGCACGGGCCGGCTCGCAGCCGAAGTTCCGCGAGGTCGACGTCGGTTACGTCATGGCCTTCGCCCGCGCGGCGCGCGCCGCGCAGGCGCAGCGCTTTGTGGTCATCTCCAGCGCCGGGGCGGACCCAAACGCGCGCAACTTCTACCTGCGCACCAAGGGCGAGATGGAGGAGGAGCTCGCGGAGGCGGGGTTCGCCGCGCTCGACATACTGCAACCCGGCATGCTGCTCGCCTGGCGCCGCGAGGTGCGGGCGCTCGAGCTCGCAGGCCTCGTGCTCATGCCGCTCGTGAATCCGTTCCTGCGCGGGCCACGCGCCGCTTACCGCGCCATCGGCGCGCGGACCGTCGCAGCCGCGATGCTCGGCGCCGCGCGCTCGGGGCGCCGCGGCGTGCAGCGCTACGTCTATCCGGGGATTCAGGCGCTGGCGCGCCTGACGCCGCGCACGCCCATCTCGGCGCCGGCCAAGAAGCCGGCCCGCGCAAGGTAGATGCCCGGCGCGGGCACCGCGCGCGGCTGCCGCGCCGCAGTCCTTGCGGTGATTTTCCTGCTGGCGGCGTGCGCCGGCATGCCACCGCGGTCGGCAGTACGGCCGGACACGGGCACGCAGATCGCCGCAATCGCCGCCACGCTCGTCGGTACGCCCTATCATTTCGGCGGAGCGGACGCCGCCGGCTTCGATTGCAGCGGGCTCGCCCTCTACGTGTACCAGCGCGTGGGCCTGGCGATTCCGCGCACCGCGCGGCAGCAGCAGCGCGCCGCGCACCCGGTTGCTCTCGGTGAGCTCGCGCCCGGGGACCTGGTGTTCTTCCGCATCCACTCGCGCCGGGTCGATCACGTCGGCATCTACGCCGGCTCCGGCCGCTTCATTCATG
>JBOIAH010000323.1:0-3923 GCA_050739055.1 Steroidobacteraceae bacterium
CCGCAGACATTGACGGTGATGACGCGCATCAGGCAATGATATGACATGCGCGAATACCAGCTCACGTTCATCGACCTCGCGCTGCGGCGCGAGGCGCTGCGCTTCGGCAGCTTCAGACTCAAATCCGGCCGCGAGAGCCCGTAC
The DNA here is from genome assembly GCA_050739055.1 of Steroidobacteraceae bacterium. Lineage (GTDB taxonomy): Bacteria > Pseudomonadota > Gammaproteobacteria > Steroidobacterales > Steroidobacteraceae > 13-2-20CM-66-19. The sequence continues at coordinate 145 of JBOIAH010000323.1, forward strand.
TTCTTCAACGCGGCCCGCTTCAGCGACGGTGAGGCGGCGGCGGTGCTCGGGCGCTGTTATGCCGCGGCCATCGTGCACTCCGGCATCGGCTTCGACATGCTGTTCGGTCCGGCCTACAAGGGCATCACGCTCGCCACCGCCGCGGCCATCGCTCTCGCCACGCACCATGGCCGCAGTGTGCCGTATGCCTTCAACCGCAAGGAGGCCAAGGATCACGGCGAGGGCGGCCGCGTGGTCGGCGCATCGCTTCACGGGCGTGTGCTGATCGTCGACGACGTGATCACCGCCGGCACCGCGGTGCGCGAGTCGCTCGACAGCATCCGCGCCGCCGGTGCGCAGCCGGCGGGCGTGGCGCTGGCGCTGGACCGCCAGGAGCGCGGCCAGGGCAGCCTCACGGCGGTGCAGGAGGTGGAGCGCGATGAGGGCCTGAAGTGTGTGAGCATCGTCACACTTGCCGAGCTTGTCGAAGCGTTGTCGCGCCCGGCCGACGGGGCCGAGCGCGTTTCTGCCGAGCAGCTCACAGCGCTGTCGGCCTACCAGGCCCGCTACGGCGCCCGCTGAGCTTGCCAGCCGGGCACCGGCGGCCGGAATATAGCCGCATGTCCCGGTCGGCGCGCTTGGGCTTGCTTTGGTTGCTTGCGGCTGCGGCAGCTGCCGTGGAAGCCATCGGCGCCGCGCATGCCGCGCCGCCCGTCAAGGGCGCGGTCGCCTACCGCTGGGTCGATGACCAGGGAGTGGTCCACTACGGTGACGAGATCCCGCCTCAATACGCATCCAAGGAACGCACCATCCTCAACAACCAGGGTGTGCCGGTGGCGATCCTGGATGCACAGAAGAGCCCCGAGCAGATCGCGGCCGAACAGCGCGAGCGCGCCGCCGCCATCAGGCTCAAGCAGCACGACAGTTTCCTGGTCACGACCTATACGTCCGTCAAGGACATCGAGGGGCTGCGTGACGCGCGACTCGCCCAGCTGCGCATACAGCGGGCCGCGGGCCAGCAGTACGTGGAGAGCCTGCGCTCGCGTCTGGGCACTCTGCAGACGCGCGCGCTTGACTTCCGCCCCTACAACGCGCGCGCCGACGCGCGCCGCATGCCCGATGATCTCGCGGAGAACCTGGTGCGCACGCTCAACGAGCTGCAGGTGCAGAGCACCGCACTCGCCGCGCGGAGCGAGGAGGAAGCGACGCTGCGGGCCCAGTTCCAGGCCGACATCGAACGCTACCGCGAGCTGCACGCGATCCACGACCGGTGACGGGCCGGCGCCGGCGGGCGCTCGGGCGAGGCCGGCGCTCACTCTTGCCCGCGCCGGTCAATGACTGCCCGAGTGACCGAACCCGCCAGCCCCGCGCGCCGACGGCCCGAAATCCGCGACCACTTCAAGCTCAACCTGGACCACGGGCACCACCACCAGCTGCGCGATTCGCTCCCCGGGTCGGATCGTGAAGGGCGCAGCGCTGCGGTTCCAGCACGACACCATGAGCTGGCCCTGGTAGTCCGAGTCGATCAGCCCCACCAGGTTCCCGAGCACGATGCCGTGCTTATGGCCGAGGCCCGATCGCGGCAGGATGACGGCGGCCAGCGCCGGATCCTCCAGGTGAATCGCGAGCCCGGTCGGGATCAGCTCCGCCCTGCCCGGCGCGAGCACCCGCTGCGCCTCGCAACAGGCGCGCAGGTCGAGACCGGCGGAGCCCCTGGTCGCGTAGCTGGGCAGCGGGAACTCCGCGCCGATGCGCGCATCGAGTATCCGCACCCTGAGCGTGCGGCGTGCGGCGGGCCTCATGCCTTTCAGGCGAGTGCCGTGCCGCGCGTGGCCCGACCGGCGCGCGCCGCGAGCTCGCGGGCGATGAGCGCGACGAGGCCGCGCGCCAGCGTGAGCTTGCCGGCCCTGCCGAGCTCGTGCCGGGCGTTGCGCGACAGCACGATGAGCTGGTTGTCCTCGCAGTCGAAGGCCTTGTCGTGGCCCACTTCATTGGCCGCGATCATGTCGAGGTTCTTCTTCATGAGCTTGGTGCGCGCGTTCTGCTCGACCGCCTCGGTCTCGGCGGCGAAACCTACGACCAGCGGCCGCTCCACGCGGGAAGCCACCGTGGCGAGCACGTCGATGGTGCGCTCCATGGACAGCTCGAGGCAGTCGCTGGTCTTCTTGATCTTCTGCTGCGCCGCGCGTGCCGGGCGATAGTCGGCGACCGCGGCGGTGGAGATGAAAATATCGGTGCCCTCGATCTCGCGCAGCACCGCGGCCAGCATGTCGGCGGCGCTTTCGACGTCGATGCGCTGCACGCCGGGCGGGGTCGGGAGCGTGACCGGGCCGGCGACCAGCACCACCGTGGCGCCCGCTTCGCGGGCCGCCTGCGCGACCGCGAAGCCCATCTTGCCGGAACTGCGGTTGCTGATGAACCGCACCGGGTCGATGCGCTCGCGCGTGGGTCCGGCCGTGATCAGCACGCGCCGGCCGGCCAGCTCGCCGCCAGTGTTGAGCAGTGCGCCGACGTGCTCGGCGAGCTCGAGCGGCTCCAGCAGGCGCCCCTCGCCGATCTCGCCGCAGGCCTGGTCGCCCGCGGCGGGGCCGAAGACGCGCACGCCGCGCGCGGTGAGCGTCGCGACGTTGGCGCGCGTCGCGGGATTCGCCCACATGACATGGTTCATCGCCGGTGCCACGGCAATCGGCGCCTCGGTCGCCAGGCACAGCGTCGCGAGCAGGTCATCGGCCTGGCCCGCGGCGAGGCGCGCCAGAAAATCGGCGCTCGCGGGCGCGATCAGCACCGCATCCGCCCAGCGCGCCAGCTCGATATGCCCCATGGCGGCTTCCGCGGCCGCATCCCACAGATCGCTCCGTACCGTGCGGCCGGACACCGCCTGGAACGTCGTCGCCGTCACGAACTCGCGCGCGCCGGCCGTCATCACCACCTGCACCTCGGCACCGCGCTCGCGCAGTCGCCGCACGAGGTCCGGACTCTTGTAGGCAGCGATGCCGCCGCTGACGCCGAGCAGAATGTGCTTGCCTTGCATTTGCGGGAACGATTATCTCACCGCGCCCGCCCGCCCACGCAAACCACGCACCGATAGTGGGAAATTGCGCAATCCGGGGCGCTTTTCCCCCTGCCTAGCCGCGGCGCCGGCTCCTTAGACTCACCGCCCCTGACCTTAGAACGGAAAGTCATGAGTATCCGTCACTGGCCGGACACGGAGCGGCCGCGCGAAAAGCTGCTCGAGCGCGGCGCACACGCGCTCTCGGACGCGGAGCTGCTCGCCGTGCTGCTGGGCTCAGGCACCCGCGGCCGTTCGGCGGTGGATCTGGCGCGCGCACTGATCGCGGATTTTGGCTCGCTGCGCGAGCTGCTGAACGCGGAAGCGCGGCGCTGTCTCGCGCAACGCGGAATCGGACCGGCGCGCTACGCGGTGCTGAAGGCGGCGGTGGAGCTTGCGCGGCGGCATTTTCGCGAGGCATTGCGCGTAGGTCCCGCGCTCGCCGCCCCCGACGCCACCCGCACTTTCCTCCTCGCCCAGCTGCGCGACCGGCCGTACGAGGTGTTCTGCTGCCTGTACCTCGACAACCGCCATCGGCTCATTGTGTTCGAGGAACTGTTCCGCGGCACGATCGACCGCGCCGGCGTGCACCCCCGCGAGGTCCTGCGCCAGACCCTGCTGCACAACGCGGCGGCGGTGATTTTCGCGCATAACCACCCGTCAGGCGTGCTCGAGCCGAGCCAGGCCGATGAGCTCATCACCCGGCGGCTGAAGGAGGCCCTGGGATTGGTGGACGTGCGCGTGCTGGATC
>JBOIAH010000324.1:0-3613 GCA_050739055.1 Steroidobacteraceae bacterium
CCCTGCAGGGTGGTGCGCCGCCGCGCTGCAAACCCTCGCCGGGGTGATGCTCGCCGCGTCGGGTGGCTGCGCCGTGGGTCCGAACTACCACCGGCCTTCAGCGCCGGTGCCCGGGACCTTCAAGGAGGCGCAGGGGTGGAAGCCGGCCGAGCCGCGCAAGGCGGCGAGCGGCAGCCCCTGGTGGTCGGTGTACGAGGATGCGACGCTCGATCAGCTCGAGAGACAGATCGACGTCTCGAACCAGAACCTGAAGGCGTCCGAGGCGGCCTGGCGAGAGGCCCTTGCCCTGGTGAGCCAGGAGCGGGCCGGCCTCCTGCCCACGGTGGGCGTCATGGCGAGCGCCACGCGCGCGGGGGGACCCGGAGGGGCGGCGGCGGGCACCGGCGCCACGGCGCCGTCACACCCCCGGAACCAGTTTCAGGCCGGCGGCACCGCCGCCTGGGATATCGATGTCTGGGGCAAGATCCGCCGCACCGTCGAGGGCGACGTCGCCAACGCCCAGGCGAGCGAGGCGGACCTGGCCGCCGCGCGCCTGTCCGCGCAAGGCACGCTCGCCGGGGATTACATCCAGCTGCGGGTCGCGGACGAGCAGCGGCGCCTGCTCGATGAAACGATCGAGGCTTTCCAGCGCGCGCTGCAGATCACCCAGAACCAGTACCAGGTCGGCGTGGTCGCCAAGGCCGACGTGATCATCGCCGAGACGCAACTGGAGGGCGCGCAGTCGCAACAGGTCGGGGTCGGCGTCACGCGCGCCACCCTCGAGCACGCGATCGCGGTGCTCATCGGCAAACCGCCGGCGGACTTCTCGATCGCGCCGGCGGCGTTCGGCACGGTCGTTCCGGTCGTCCCCCTCGGGGTACCGTCGAGCCTGCTCGAGCGGCGCCCCGACATCGCCGAGGCCGAGCGCCGGATGGCGGCCGCGAATGCCCGGATCGGTGTCGCCGTCGCCGGCTACTTTCCGGACCTCACGCTGTCCGGCTCGTACGGATTCGCGAACACGGTGTCGGCCGGCCTCATCTCGGCGCCGAACAATCTCTGGTCCCTCGGCGGCACCGCCACCGACACGCTGCTGGATTTCGGGGCGCGCCCGGCGCAGGTGCGCCAGGCACGCGCCGCCTATGACGCCGCGGTCGCCACCTACCGCCAGACCGTGCTGACCGCCTTTCAACAGGTCGAGGATGAGCTCGCGACACTGCGCATCCTGGAGCAGCAGGTGAAGATCCAGGAGCAGACGGTCAAGTCCGCGAACCTCGCGGTGCAGCTCGCGCTCAATCAATACCGCGCCGGGACGGTCGCCTACACCGCCGTGGTGACCGCCCAGACCACCGCGCTCGCGGCGGCACAGACGCTGCTCGGCATCCGCCAGAACCGCCTGATCGCCAGCGTGGCGCTGATCCAGGCCCTGGGCGGCGGTTGGAACGCGGCGTCGCTGGGCGCGAAGACCGGCACCGCGGCGCAGCTCGCCGCCCAGAGCACCGCGCCCCTGAAGCGCCTTAAGCGGGATTCTCCAGGCTGAACACCTGGCGGTGGTCGTCGTAGGCGAAGACTTCCCCGTAGCGGCCCCAGCTGATGATGGTGCGCAGCGTCTGCTCGGCGGCGTCCTCGGCCATGTAGTCCTCGAGCTCGTCGAGGAAGCGGCTCCTGGGCGCCGAGTGACTCGCGCGCTCATCGAGCACCCGGCGCACGTGCGCGGCGAGCGGCACGTAGGTGATGAGGTGGCGGGCGAACAGCTTCTTGCGCTCGTCGGTGTCGCCGCGCGCAAATTGCAGCCCGGCGTCGGTGAGCTTCATGTCGCCGCCCTCGACCTCCGCGAAGCGCAGCATCTGCAGGGCTTCGGCCGCCGGGAACAGGTCATCGACCTCCAGGTGCTGCTCCTCCGCGATGGCCGGCAGGTCCGCCTTGCCGTTGTAGGGCGGCTCGCTGACCGCCTCCATGAGGCCCTGCAGCACGTTCGATGAAACGTGAGTCAGGGTGGTGCCGATGCCGGTGCCCGCAAAGCGCTCCGCCTTGGGACCCGCGCGCGGCTCGCCGCGGGGCCGGGCGGTCATTTCCACGTACACGCGATCGATGAGCGCGCGGAAGCGCGGATCCTCGCCGTGGCGCGGCTGCGGCAGGTCGACCGGGATCTCGCCCACCACCCGGGCCGGGTTGGTGGAGAAGATCAGCAGCCGGTCGCACATCTGCACCGCCTCCTCGATGTTGTGCGTCACCAGCAGCACCGCCTTGATCGGCAGCTGCCCTTCGCCCCACAGATCGAGGAAGTCACCGCGCAGGGTCTCGGCGGTCAGCACGTCGAGCGCCGAGAACGGCTCGTCCATCAGCAGGATGTTGGGATGCACCACCAGCGCGCGCGCAAAGCCGACCCGCTGGCGCATGCCCCCGGAAAGCTCGCGCGGATAGGCGGACTCGAAGCCGTCGAGGCCGATCAGGTCGATCGCCTGCAGCGAGCGCTTGCGCATCTCGGGCACGGGGACGCCGAGCGCCTCGAGCCCGAGCTGCACGTTCTCGAGCACCGTGAGCCACGGGAACAGCGCGAAGCTCTGGAACACCATGGCGATGCCCCGCGCGGGACCGGACACCGGGCGGCCGAGATAGTTGACAACCCCCCCGGAAGGGTTATCCAGGCCCGCGATCACGCGCAGCAGCGTCGACTTCCCCGATCCCGAGCGCCCGAGCAGGCCCACGATCTCCCCCGGACGCAGGGCGAGATTGACGTTGTCCAGCACCACGAGCTGATCCCCGTCGGGCTTGCGGAAGGACTTGCACACGCCCTGCACATCGAGCAGCGGCGCGAGGTTCAGCGCGGGGGTTGCATTCACGGGCGTCTCCTCAAAAACCTTCGAGTCCTTCAGCTGATGCGGAACTTGCGCTCGGCGCGCGCATACAGCGGCCGCCAGAACACCCGGTTCAGCGTCACCACGAACAGGCTCAGGACCAGGATGCCGAGCACCATGCGCTGGAAGTCCCCGGAGCTCGTGGCGCCGGAGATATACGCGCCGAGTCCGTGCGCCGTGAGCGTGTCCTTGCCCCAGCTCGCCACCTCCGCCACGATGCTCGCGTTCCACGAGCCCCCCGACGCGGTAATCGCCCCGGTGACGTAGAACGGGAACACCGCCGGCAGCGCCACCCGGCGCCACCACAGCCAGCCGCGCACCCCGAGGTTCTCCCCGGCGTAGCGCAGCTCCGGCGCGATGGCGGAGGCGCCGACGATCACGTTGAAGAGAATGTACCACTGGGTGCCGAGGATCATGAGCGGGCTCAGCCAGATATCCGGGGTGAGCTTCAGGAAGATGATGGCCGACACCACGATCGGAAACAGCAGGTTGGCCGGAAAGGCCGCGAGGAATTGCGCGATCGGCTGCGCGACGCGCGCCACGCGCGGCCGCAGCCCGATCCATACGCCGATGGGCACCCAGATGAGGCTGGCGAGCGCAATCAGCACCGCCACACGCGCGAGCGTAATGAACCCGAACACGACGACGTGTCCGATCTCCGCGAGCGGCACTTCGCCGAGCACGAACCGCGCGGTCTTCCACAGCGCTCCCGCCCCGATCAGCCCGAGCGCGGTGTACCAGGCATAGTCGACCCACGGCGCGCTGCGGCTCACGGCGTG
>JBOIAH010000325.1:0-4145 GCA_050739055.1 Steroidobacteraceae bacterium
GTGCTCGCCCGGCGGCGCGCCAAGGGCCGGCGCAAGCTGATACCCTGAAAGAGCGCGTTGGCGGGACTGCGCTTGCCGGAGTTCTCCTCACGGCCCCGATGCGCGGGCGACTGACTCTGCCGGCGCAACTTCGCCTGCGGCGCAGGCGGGATTTCGCCGCCGCTTATGCGCACGGGCGGCGCCTGGGCGATGGATTTTTCAGCGTGATTGCGATACCGAACGATTTGGGCGCGGCGCGCCTGGGACTGGCGGTGGCGGTGCGCGCCGCCGGCGGCGCCGTGGCGCGCAACCGCCTGCGCCGCATCATCCGCGAGTCCTTCCGCCTGCAGCAGCGCGTCATCCCGGCGCTCGACCTGATCGTGAGCGCCCGCCCGCGCGCACGCGAGGTCAACGCCGCGCTGCTGCGCGAGAGTCTGGCGGCGCTGTGGCGCAAGGTCGGTGAGTAGATGCGCACCCTCATCGCCGGCCTGATCCGCCTGTATCAATACGCCGTGAGCCCGCTGTGGGGCCCGGTGTGCCGCTTTTACCCGTCCTGCTCGCAGTACGCGCTCGAGGCGGTGCAGCGCCACGGCGTGCTGCGCGGCGGCTGGCTCGCCGCACGGCGCTTGGTGCGCTGCAACCCCTGGCACCCCGGGGGCTTCGACCCGGTGCCGCCGGCGCGCCACGCGGCCTGCATCCGTCACGCTCACGACCCATCCGGCTCATGACCAGTAGCCCGCGCATTTACCTGTGGGGCGCGCTCGCGGTGCTGCTGCTGCTGAACTACCAGACCTGGATGCAGGACTACGGGGTGCGCCCGGCCCCGGCCACCGCCGCCACCGGGCACCGCGCGGCGCGCGGATCCGCCGCCGGCGATCTCGGCAACAAGGTTCCTGAAGCCCCCGCGGCCGCCGCCTCCGGCGCCGCTGCGCCCGCATCCGCAGCAAGCGCGGCCGCTGCGCCCGGTGCGGTCGCGGGCAGCAACCCCGCCGCGAAGGCGCCGGCGCCCCTGGTGCAGGTGCGCACCGACGTGCTGGACGTGGACCTCAGCACCCGCGGCGGCACGCTCGAGCGGGTCGACCTGCTGGCGTACCCGAAGGTCAAGGGTGAGCCGGCGCCCGTGCGGCTGGAGAATCAGGACGGGCCGCAGACGCTCTACGAGCTGCAGTCCGGACTTACCGGCCCGGGGAGCGAGCCGTACCCGACGCACCTCGCGACCTTCACCAGCGCCAGGTCCGACTACACGCTCGACGCAGCCGCGGAGTTGCGTGTGCCGCTCACCTGGAGCGCGGACGGCGTCACCGTGACCAAGACCTACGTTTTCCACCGCGGCGACTATCGCATCGACATCGAGTACCAGGTGCACAACGACGGCGCCGCCGCCTGGCAGGCGCGCTCGTATGCGCAGATCCTGCGCAACGACCCGCGCACCAAGAGCTCGTACTTCCACGTCGAGAGTTACGCGTTCCACGGGCCGGCGATCTACGACGGCAGCAAGTACCGCAAGCTCACCACCACGGACGCCGGGGACAGTCATCTGTCCATCGAGGTGCGCAACGGCTGGGTCGCGGCCCTGCAGCATTACTTCGTGAGCGCCATCGTGCCGGTGCGCAATGAGCCGTACCGCTTCACGCTCAACGTCGACGGCGACCAGTTCCTGCTGGCGGCCACCGGACCACAGCAGACGGTTGCACCGGGCGCCAGCCGCTCGTTCACCGAGACGCTATTCGTGGGCCCGAAGCTCCAGAGCCAGCTCGAAGCCACCGGCCCGGAGCTCGACCGGGTGGCGGACTACGGGCGGCTGTGGTTCCTGGCGCGGCCGCTGTTCCTGGCGCTGAGCTTCGTGCACCAGCTCACCGGCAACTGGGGCGTGGCGATCATCCTCGTGACCTTGCTGCTGAAGCTGCTGTTCTACCCGCTGTCGGAAGCGAGCGGTCGCGGGATGGCGAAGATGAAGACGCTGCAGCCGCGCATCAAGAACCTGCAGGAGACCTACGCCGACGACCGCGAGAAGCTCGGGCGCGCGATGATGGAGCTGTACAAGCGCGAAAAAGTCAACCCGATGAGCAGCTGCCTGCCGATCATCATCCAGATCCCGGTGTTCATCGCCTTCTACTGGGCGCTGCTCGAGAGCGTGGAAATGCGCCAGGCGCCGTTCGCGTTCTGGATCCACGATCTGTCCTCGCGCGATCCGTGGTTTATCCTGCCCGGCATCATGGCGGTGGCGATGTTCGTGCAGTACAAGCTCAACCCCACGCCCCCGGACCCGGTGCAGGCCAAGGTGTTCATGATCATGCCGCTCGCGATGTCGGCGACGTTCGCGTTCTTCCCGGCGGGGCTGGTGCTGTACTGGGTGACCAACACGGTCCTGTCGATCGCGCAGCAGTGGAATATCAACCGGCGCATCGGCGCGCTCGCGGCGGCGAAGAAGACTTAGGGGCGCACCACGCGCGCATATGACGCGCACCGCTACCATCGTGGCCGCGGCCACCCCTCCGGGACGGGGTGGCGTGGGCATCGTGCGCATCTCCGGGCCCAAGGTGCCGGAAGTCGCGGCGGTCATGTTGGGCGAGCTGCCGCCGCCGCGCCAGGCGACCTTCGCGCGCTTTCTGGATACGCACGGCGAGCCGATCGACGCGGGGCTCGCGTTGTTTTTCCCCGCCCCCCGCTCCTACACCGGCGAGCACGTGCTCGAGCTGCACGGCCACGGCGGTCCGGTGGTGATGGAGGCGCTGGTGTCGCGCGTGGTCGAGCTCGGCGCCCGCCGTGCGCACGCCGGGGAGTTCACCCAGCGCGCCTTTCTCAACGACAAGCTGGACCTGGCGCAGGCGGAGGCGGTCGCGGACCTCATCGACGCGGGTTCGCGCGAGGCGCTGCGGGCGGCAATGCGCTCGCTCCAGGGGGAGTTCTCCGCCATGGTGCGCGGCCTGACCGAGGCGGTGATCGACCTGCGCACCTATGTCGAGGCGGCGATCGACTTTCCGGAAGAGGAGGTCGATTTCCTCACCGACCGCGCGCTCACCGGGCGCTTCCGCGGGCTGCGCGCGCACTTCGACGCAGTGCTCGAGAGTGCGCGCCTGGGGAGCCTGCTGCGCGAGGGCATGACGGTGGTCATCGCCGGGCGGCCGAACGCCGGCAAGTCGAGTCTCCTGAACCGCCTCGCCGGCTACGACGCGGCGATCGTGACGCCGATCGCCGGCACCACGCGCGACGTGGTGCGCGAGCGCATCGGCATCGACGGCATGCCGCTGCATGTGCTCGACACCGCGGGCCTGCGTCACGGGGGCGACGTGGTGGAGCAGGAGGGTGTGCGGCGCGCCCACGCGGAGATGCGGCGCGCCGACCGCGTGCTGTTCGTCATCGACGCTGCCGCCGACCCGACCGCCGCGGCCTACCGCGAGGAGCGCGCGCGGCTGCCGGCGGACGTCCCGGTCACGCTGGTGTTCAACAAGTGCGACCTCGCGCCCGTGCGGCCGGCCGCCGCGGCGGCCGCCGGGCCGCCGTGCATCACGGTGTCGGCGCTGACCGGCCAGGGACTGGATCTGTTGCGCGCGCACCTGAAGGAGTGCATGGGGTATCAGACCGTGGAGGCCGGAGCGATCAGCGCGCGCCGCCGGCACCTCGAGTCCCTGGCTCGTGCCCGGGAGCACGCCGAGGAGGCCGCGCGCCAGCTGATCGAACGGCGCGCCGGGGAGCTCGTGGCCGAGGAGCTGCGCGCCGCGCAGCAGGCGCTCGCCGAGATCACCGGGGAGTTCACCAGCGATGATCTGCTCGCCAGGATCTTCTCGAGCTTCTGCATCGGCAAGTAGCCGCCCCCGCTCGTGCGTAAGCCCGCGGGCGGCGGCCGCCGGGACGTCAGCGCTCTGCGGCGCGCAGCCCCAGGTCCTTGCTGTAGGTCACGTTCATCACGTTGTCGTACCAGCCTTCGACCCTGGGGCTCACCAGGTGCTTGTTGACGTAGAAGTACAGCGGGATGAGCGGGTGATCGCGCAGCATCACCCGTTCGGCCTCTTCCAGCAGCGCGCGGCGCCTCCCCGGGTCGACCTCGGCCGCGGCGTGCGCGAGCAGCGCGTCGTACGCCGAGTTCGCGTAGTGCGGCAGATTCACCCCGAAATCGCTCTTCAGGTACTGGGCGAAGGTATAGGCGTCGTTGTAGTCGCCCACCC
>JBOIAH010000326.1:0-2749 GCA_050739055.1 Steroidobacteraceae bacterium
TTCTACGAGCAGCCCACGCGCAGCGCCTGGGTCCGCACCCGCAACCAGTGCGAGCTCGCGGAAATGACTTACCCGCGCTTCCGGCAGATCGCCGCCGAAAGCCCGGGACTGGTGTTCGAGCTCGCCACGCAGCTCGCGACCCGCCTCGATCGCACCAATCGCAAGCTGGGCGATCTCGCCTTCGTCGATGTGACCGGGCGCGTGGCCCACGCCATCATGGATCTGTGCGGCGAGCCTGACGCCATGACCCATCCGGAAGGCATGCAGATCAAGGTGAGTCGCCAGGAGCTCTCGCGCCTGGTGGGCTGCTCGCGCGAGATGGCCGGCCGCGTGCTCAAGGTGCTCGAGGAACAGGGCCTGCTGCGCGCCACTGGCAAGACCATCGTGGTGTTCAACGCGCGCCCGAAAATGAAGACCCGTCCGGTCATCGTCCCCGCCAAGCCCGCCGGACCCGGCAAGCCCGCCGGCCAGCTCGGCATGAACGACGACGATGATGATGACGACGAGGAGGACGACGCGTAGCGGCCGCAGGCCGTTGCGGCCAATCAACTAACGTCCGCGGCTCGCGGGCGCCGCCGCGGCGCTCCCCGTGCCGGTGATCTGGCGGCGCATCTCGCGGATGGTTTGCGCATAGTCGCCGCTGCCGAAGATCGCCGAACCCGCCACGAAGGTATCCGCGCCGGCCAGCGCAGCCGCGCGGATGTTGTCGGTCTTGATTCCCCCGTCGACTTCCAGGCGCACGGGGCGGCCCGCGGCCTCGATGCGCCGGCGCGCGTCGCCGAGCTTGCGCAGCGTCGCGGGAATGAACTGCTGGCCGCCGAAGCCCGGATTCACCGCCATGACGAGCACCAGGTCGAGCATGTCGAGCGTGTAGTCCAGGTAGTCGAGCGGGGTGGCGGGATTGAACACCAGCCCGGGACGGCAGCCGTGCTCGCGGATCAGGGCAATGGTGCGGTCGACGTGCTCGGAGGCTTCGGGGTGAAAGGTGATGAAGGTCGCGCCCGCGGCGGCAAAGTCCGGCACGAGGCGATCGACGGGGCGCACCATCAGGTGCACGTCGATCGGCGCGCCCACGCCGCGCTTGCGCAGCGCCTCGCACACCATCGGCCCGATGGTGAGATTGGGCACGTAGTGATTGTCCATCACGTCGAAGTGGATGAGATCCGCGCCCGCGGCCAGCACCGCCTCGACTTCCTCTCCGAGCCGGGCGAAGTCGGCGGATAGAATCGACGGGGCGATCCACGCGGGCGACATGTCCACAGTCTAACCGATCCCGATCTGGCCGCGGTCTTGTCAGGCCGTCAGCCGCGCGAGCGCCTCCCGGTACTTGTCGCTGGTGCGCGCAATGACGTCGGGCGGCAGCTTCGGTCCCGGGGCACGCTTGTTCCAGCCGAGCGTCTCGAGGTAATCGCGCACGAACTGCTTGTCGAAGCTCGGCGGGCTCACGCCCGGGCGATAGGTGTCCGCGGGCCAGAAGCGCGAGGAGTCGGGCGTCAGCACCTCGTCGATCAGCGTGAGCGTGCCGGCGGCGTCCACGCCGAACTCGAACTTGGTGTCGGCGATGATGATGCCCCGCTCGCGGGCGTGCGCGGCGGCGAAACCGTACAGCTCGAGCGCCGTGTCGCGCACCGCCGCGGCCAGGTCCGTGCCGATGAGCCGGGAGACTTCCGTGAAACTGATGTTCTCGTCGTGCTCACCCGACTGCGCCTTGGTCGCGGGCGTGAACAGCGGCTGCGGCAGCTGCCCGGCGAGGGGCAGTCGCGCCGGCAGCGCGATGCCGCACAGCGCGCCGCTCGCCTGGTAGTCCTTCCAACCCGAACCGATGAGATAGCCGCGCACCACCGCCTCGATCGGCAGCGCCTTCAGGCGCCGCACGATCACGGCGCGGCCTTCGAGCAGCGCGCGCTCGTTCGGGTCCGTGACTGCACCTGCGAGCGCGCGGCCGGTCAGATGGTTCGGCACCAGGTGCGCGAGGCGCGCGAACCAGAAGTTGGAGATGGCGTTGAGCACCCGGCCCTTGTCCGGGATCGGATCGGGCAGCACGACGTCGAAGGCCGAGAGGCGGTCGGTCGTGACGATCAGCATGGTTTGCGCGTCGATCGCGTAGCTATCGCGCACCTTGCCCTCGTGGATCCGGGTGAGGCCGGCGAGGTTGGTGCGGTAGACGCTGGGCGCTGGCATGCGCTTGGTACTATACGTTGACATGGCGGCGGGCATGAAATGGATCGGCAAGGCGGCGGGCGGACTGCTCGGCATGCTCGCGCTCGGGCCGATCGGGGCGGCGCTCGGGGTTCTGCTGGGGCATCAGTTCGACGAGCACGGCAGCGACAGCGAGGAGCCCGCCGGCACGCCGCAGGACGTCGCGGCGATCGGCGAGCGCTTCTTTCGCGCCACCTTCCGCGTCATGGGTTATCTCGCCAAGGCCGACGGCCGCGTGTCGGAGCAGGAGATCCTCGCTGCGCGCGCGGTGATGGAGGAGCTGCAGCTGAGCCCCGCGCAGGTGCACGAGGCGATCGCGCTGTTCACGGCCGGCAAGCTCCCCGGTTTCGATCTGCCGCAGGAGCTTACCGGCCTGCGCCACGCGTGCCGCGGGCGGCCGGACATCGTGCGCGTGTTCCTCGAGATTCAGGTACGCGCCGCACTCGCCGGCAACAACATGCAAGGGCCGGTGCGGCCGCTGCTGAGCCGTATTGCGCTGGGACTGCGGGTCTCGGGGCTGGAGCTGGCACACATCGAGGCGGTGCTGCGC
>JBOIAH010000327.1:0-11445 GCA_050739055.1 Steroidobacteraceae bacterium
GCCGTCGATGCCGGGCAGCATCACGTCCAGCACGATGAGCGCGCAGCTCCCCTGGCGCAGCCACTCGAGCGCCGCCGGTCCGTCACCTGCACAGGAGACCTCATAACCTTCCGCGCGCAGGTTCTCCATGACCCCGGCCGCCAGGTGCGGGTCATCCTCCACCACCAGCACGCCGCTCGCGCCTTCGCCAGTGGCGCCCGCGGGGGCAAGCGGAGTGCTCATGGCCGCGGTACCGGCGCCGCGGGCCAGGTGAGCACGAAACGCGCCCCCTGCCCCACGCCGGCGCTCTGCGCCGCGACCCTTCCGTCCGCGAGCTGCATCAGGCGCTGCACGATGTAGAGGCCGAGCCCCGTACCGTGGTAGCCGCTACCGCCCCCGGGGTGCAACCGCGTAAACTTCTGAAAGAGGCGCACACCGTCCGCGGGCCTGAAGCCGACCCCGCTGTCGCGCACCGACAGTTCCACTTCCCCGTTGCCCGCCCGGGCGGCGAGCGCGACGCTGCCGCCGCCGACCGGGGTCACGGCTGCGAGCGCGTTCTCGAGGATGTTGCGCACGATCACATCGAGTGCCAGCGGGTCACTCAGCACGTACAGCCCCGGGGCGACGTCGCTCGTGATGGCGATGCGCTGCCGGCGGGCCCGTTCCTCGAGCGCGGCCACGACGCGCGCAACCGCGGCGCCCAGCTCGACCGGCTCGGACTTCAGGTCCACCCGCCCGCGCTCCAGGCGCACGCTCTCGAGGATCTGCGTGACCATCAGTTCCATGCGCGCCAGATCCGCCAGCATGCGAGCGATGAGCGTGCGTGCCTGCTCCGGCGCGAGCGTGCGCAGCGCCATGGTCTCGAGCGACAGCTGCAGGCTCGCGAGCGGCGTCTTGAACTGGTGCGAGACGAGCGCGAGGAAGTTGTCCTGCTCCTCCAGCACCCGCGCTTCGACGCGCAGCGCGCGCGCGATGACCGCGATGCACAGCGCGAGCGCCAGCAGGAAAAACCCGCCCTCCCACGCGTACTGGTTGATGCGATGGCGTTGCTCGGTGAGCAGCGTCCGCTCGACCGCGGGCGCGAGCGCCGCGCGCCGGTCCGTAACCACGATGTCGGGCAGCAACTCGTGCACCCGGACCCTGCTCACGCCCGCATCCAGCAGCGCCTGCGCGGCCCGGGTCTCCTGGGCGTACAGCACGCGCGCCGCGCGCACCTTCTCGATGGCGTTGGCGCGCTGATCGAACAGCCACCAGCCCACCTGCACCGCGGACACCACCACCAGCACCAGCGCGGTCAGCTGAAAGACCCGGGTCGCTCTCATCGCGGCAATCTTCCGCGCGCCTGCGCGGGTGAGCCCGTCAGGTACGCGCTCGAGCCTCTCATGCGATGCCCGCGAGTGAGTCGCCCAGCGCTTGGGCGAGCCTGGCCAGATCCTCGCCGCTGTGCGCCAGCGACAGGAAGCAGGCCTCGTAGGCGGACGGCGGCAGGTACACGCCCCGGGCGAGCATGGCGTGAAACAGCGCGCCAAAGCGCGCCAGCTCGCGCTCCGACAGGGCGGCGGCGGTGCGCGGCGCGCCCGCCTCGTGGAACGATATCCAGAAGAGGGACCCGACGCGCACCAGCTGCAGCGGGAACCGCGCCCGCGCCAGCGCCGGTTGCAATCGCCGCTCGAGCTCCGCGCCGCACGCCGCAAGTCGCTGCCAGCCGGATTCGCGCTCCAGTACGTCGAGCGTGGCCAGGCCCGCCGCCATCGCCACCGGATTTCCCGACAGCGTCCCGGCCTGATAGGTGTCACCGTCGGGCGCGAGCCGTGCCATGATGCGCCGCGCCCCGCCGAACGCCCCGACCGGCATGCCCCCTCCGATCACCTTGCCGAAGGTCGCCAGATCCGGGGCGATCCCCAAGAGCTCCGCCGCGCCGCCGCGCGCCAGCCGGAACCCCGAGATCACCTCGTCGAAAATGAGCAGCGCGCCGTGCTCGCGCGTCACTCGCCGCAGGCACTCGAGAAACTCGCGCCGCTGCGGCAGCAGGCCGTGATTGGCCGGCACCGGCTCGATGATGACCGCGGCGATGCGCGCGCCCTCGCGCCTGAACAGCGCTTCGATCGCCGCCTCGTCATCCAGCGGCAGCACGCGCGTGCAGGCGGTGAAGGCCGCGGGCACGCCGGCCGACGAGGGCCGCCCGAGCGTGGCGAGCCCGGACCCCGCCGCGACCAGCAGGTGATCCGCATGGCCGTGGTAGCAGCCGGCGAACTTGACGATGAGATCGCGCCCGGTGAACGCGCGCGCCACGCGGATCGCGCTCATCACCGCCTCGGTCCCCGAGGACACGCAGCGCAGCTGCTCGACGGCGGGGTAAGCGGCCACGACCCGCTCCGCCAGCTCCACTTCGGCGGCACACGGCGCCCCGTAGGTGGTGCCGTGCGAGAGCGCCGCGGTGACCGCGGCCAGCACCGCGGGGTGCGCGTGCCCGGCGATCAGCGGCCCCCATGAGCCGACCAGGTCGAGGTAGCTGTGCCCGTCGACATCGATCAGCTGCGCGCCGGCGCCGCGCGCGATGAACAGCGGCGTCCCCCCGACCGCGCGAAACGCGCGCACCGGGGAATTCACCCCGCCCGGGATCACGCGGCAGGCGCGCTCGTAGAGCTGCGCGGAGCGCGGGTGCGCCGGCGTCGCGGTCGTGTTGGATTGGGCTGCCGTCATGACTTAGCTCTTGGACTCCCGTTCCGCTCCCCGTTCGTGATGCGCCGCGGCAGCGCCGCGCGCGCGTCCCGGCTTCGCCGCCTCGAAGAACGCATCCACCGCGTCCGCACTGGCGTGAACCGCGGCGGCGCGCAGGCCGGCGAGCGGCAGGTGCACCAGGCGCCGCGCCACCGCGGCGCCGAGCCGTTGCAACTGCGCCCGCTCGCGCTCATCGAGTGTACGCAACTCGTGGCCGAGCGCACGCGCGACTTCCGCGGCGGCGATCTGCTCGAATCTCACGCGCAGGTCCGCGAGCCGCGGTCCGATGGCGCGCGTGGCGAGCTCCGCGCGCAGCCGCGCCAGGCGCTCATCGATCGCGGCGCGCACCGGCGCGAGGCGCAGCAGCTGCGCGAGGCGCCGCCCCTGCGCCGCTTCGATGAGATCGCTCATCCCGACGCGCGCCAGCCCGGCGCGCCGTGCCTCTTGCGGATCAACATTGGGCGGCACGCCGAAGTCGATCAGCAGCGGGGCAGCGGCGCCATTCTGCAGCCGCCCGAGCGCGGGCGCATCGAGCACCGGCCCGCCGCCGCCCGCCGCCAGCACCAGCGCGCACGCCGGCGGGGGCCGGGCGCGGAACTGATCGAGCGACAGGGCCTCGCCGGACACGGTGTGCGCGAGCTCCTGCGCCGCCTGCAGGGTGCGGTTGACGATGATGAGCGCAACGTGCGAGCGGTGCAGGGTCGCGGCGCAGCGGCGCGTCATGGGCGAAACGCCGAGCAGCGCCACGGTGCCGGGCTTGCCGTCGAGGTGCTGCAACACGCGCTCGGCGGCGAGATCCCCGAGCGAGGGCGCATGCACCCGGGCTGTGAGGCGCCGCACGCGGCGCGCCATTCCGAGCGCCTCCCCGATGAGCCGATCGAGAATCGCACCGCAAGTGCCGGCGGCACGCGATTGCTCCCAGGCATCGCGCAGTTGCGCCGCGATCTCCTGCTCGCCGGTCTGCGCCGAGTCCAATCCGCAGGCGACCAGGAACAGGTGCTCGACCGCCGCCTCGCCGGTCCAGGCGCGCAGTGCGCGTGCCGCTTCCGCGGGCTCGGGGTCGCGCCCGGTCAGCACGCGGAACACCTCCTGGCGCGCGTCCCCGGCGGAACTGCCGTCGGAAGTGGCGTAGACCACCTCGACCCGGTTGCAGGTGCCGAGGTAGAGAATTTCACCGGCCTTCAGGCGCGAGCGCAGCTCGGGCAGGCGCGCGGCGATCTCCGCCCGCGGGACGGCAAACCGGGCGACCGCGTCCACGCCCGCATGGCGATATGACAGGCCCACCACACCGATCTGGTGCATCGGGTCACTCTAATCGGGCGCCGGGGAGGAATGTCACCGAGTGGTCACGGCGCGCTCAAAGCCACGGCAAGTGTGACCTGGGCCTAACCCGAGCGTTTCGGTCCAGGCGTTGCCCGTCGTCTGGACGGTCCGGTCGTTTTCCGGGCCCGGCGCGCCGCCCGAGAGCCGAACCGAAGCTGCAGGGTCGCCTGAATGTGAGCGCGCCACTGTGGGGAAACGCCCGCCTGCTCCGCATATCCCTTCCAACCCGCCACCACTGTGCTGACCTCATCCAGCATCGTTTCGGCACGGCCGCGCTTCAGCCCCGCGACCCGGGCGCAGGCGCTAAAATCCTCGAGCTCGAACCGCTCCCGCTTGCCGTTGATGGTCATCTGATGATGCGCCGTCCAGGCGCCTTGCGGGTTGAAACTGAAGGTCACGTCGAACGCCGGTGCGAGCGACCACCGGCCCGTCTTATCCATCAGGAACGCAATGTTCTTGACGTGATCGTCCTGATCGCGCGCCACCACGTTGAACAGCATGCGGCGAAACTGCTGCTCCCGGGCGCTCATCGGCAATCCCAGGCGCTTGATGGCATCGAAGGCCTGTTCGTAGGAGTGTGCGCCGGCGGCGTTGAAGTCGAGGTGGCCGAGAGCGGCGAGTGACTGCATGTGCAGTTTGCCGCCGTCCGCGGTGCGATCGAAGCGGCGCGTCATGAAGTGACGCCGCCCGGACTCCTCCAGCAGCCGGCACTCCGTCATCTCGAGCCCGGCGTCCCGCGCCATCAGCGAGTACGCGTATTCGATGACGGTGTAGCCCTGAGGATCCTCGAGCTCCTTGTCCTGGTTGCCGCGGACACCATCGAACTTCAGCAGCCAGTGACCGAAGCCCTCCGGGGCGCTTACCTGGCCGGATCTCACTTCATTGCTATCCGGGTTCCAGGCGATGATCGCCTTGGCTCGCGCACCCCCGGCGGAGGTTCCCACTCGCAGGATCTCCTCGAGACCCTCACGGCGCCGCTGCGGCACGAAGGAGACGCTGAGCCCGTTGCGATTGGCGAGAATCTCCGAGGCGAGCGCCACGAGTGCGCTGACGTTCACTTTTTCCGAACGCTGCAATCGAGGCGCGATGACCGGCACGAACTCGAGCGCGCCCATGCCGCGCGCACCCGTGTAACAGAGCCGCTCGACGGCGTTGAAGCTGGCGGGCGTGCGCCCCTGTCCGGCGAGCCAGGCATCGATCAACGCATTGCCGAATCGGTCCGGGAGCGAATCCGCGAGCAGGCCGGGCAGTCCGTGAAAGGAGATCCGCGGCAGGGCGGGAAACGAGTAGCTGCGCGCAGCGAGCGGCATTGCGAGCGGGGCAACCTCGATCCCACTGCCGACGAACTCCGGGGCGTACTGGAACGAGGTGACCCCGGCACTCTCCTCGAGGGAGGCGGCGCCGATGGTGCGACCCCAGAGCCGCACTTCTGCCAGGGTGGGCATGGACTACTGGCCCCACTTCCAGGGCTTGCGGAATGGCGCGCGAGATGCCCCGGAACCGGACCCCTGCTGGCCGCGGGGCTGTGAGACCCGCAGGCGGCGTTTCCCCTGCCGCTTCAGCAGCGCGATGGGACTCGGCGGGGGGTCGGGGACCAGGCTCTCGACGCCGTCGATGAGCCCGAGGACGCGCAACAGCCGAATCAGCGTCACGAGCTCCGCGCCGTGGCCGGCCTCGACGCGCTCCAGCGTGCGTTTGGACACGCCGGCCTGCGTCGCGAGGTTCGCCTGGGTGAAACCGGCGTCGATTCGCTGGCGCGCGAGCCGCACGCCGAGCTCCTGCAGAACCGCCGCGTCGGTCAGATCGGGCGTTAGACGCATACTCGTCCTTCAATGCGAATAAAGATTGTAATCAATCTTTATTCGTCTTACAGAACGAATTATACACTCACCTGGCTTAGAGTAAAATCGCAATATAGTGCGATTAATTACAGATATTTACACTTTATCGTAGTATATTGCGATTTAAATAAACCCAGTTAGACAGGATCCCGGCGATCCCGGGGCAGGTGCGAGCGCCTGCGAGTAATCTGCGCGCGCGTGCGCGCCGCCATCGCGACACCTTGGAGCGGGTGATGGGAATCGAACCCACGTTAGCAGCTTGGGAAGCTGCAGTTCTACCATTGAACTACACCCGCGACGCAACTGTGGATTCTACGGGCGCGGCCGCGAGGCGCGCAAACCAGGCGCGCTCGCGCCGGGCGGTTACGCGGACGCCTTGGCCCGACCTGCACTCAGAGTGTATAAAGCGAGTCGCGCCGCATACGCTTTCCAGCACGGACACGGGGAGGTTGCCATGCAATCCGAGGCGGTCCTTCAGCGGCACCTGCTCGTGTGGCGCGATCCACCCGTGTGGCCCTTGTGGCGGGGCCTCGTGCCGATCCTCGCGCTGCTGCTGCTCGCCGCGTTCGCGCTCGGCCCCGCCGCGCGCAGCTGGGTCCAGGGCACCGTGCGGCGCGAGCTGCGCGAGCAGCTGAGCGCGGGCGGCTACGCCTGGGTGAATCTCGCGGTGTCCGGACAGAGCGTCACGCTCTCGGGCACGGCACCCACCGGCGCCGCGGGCGAGCGCGCCATGGCGCTGGCGCGCGCCGCGACCTGCCCCACCTGGATCGGAGGGCGTAGCTGCGCGACCCGCGTAACCGGCACTTTCACCCTCGCCCCATCGCCCGCTCCCGCCGTGCCGGAAGCGGCGCCGTTACCCGCGCCGCCTGCAGCGCAGGCCTGCGAGCGCTCGCTCGCCCGCGCGCTCGCCGGCGAGGAAATCCGCTTCGCCCGGGACAGTGCGACCATCGGCGCGCGCAGCGGCCCGCTGCTTGACCAGCTGGCGCAGCAGATCCGCGCCTGTCCCGGCAACATCCGCATCGAGGGTTACACCGACGGCGCCGGGCGCCCGGCAGCCAACCGGGCACTGAGCAAGGCGCGCGCCGCGGCGGTACGCGACGCGCTCGTTGCGCGCGGCATTCCCGCCGAGCGCCTGCAGTCGCGAGGCTTCGGCTCCGCGCGGCCGATCGTCAGCAACCACACCGCCCGGGGCCGCGCGCGCAACCGGCGGATCGAGCTGCACGCGGTTTCTGCCAAGTGAAGGAAGATTCCGGCACAGCACAGGGGACACCACATGGGCTTTCTCTTGGCGAAGATCCTGTTCCTGCTGGTCCTGGCCGCGGGCTGCGGCGGGGCGTTCGCTTACTGGTGGTTCCGGCGTCGCTACCAGGACGTCACGCCCGAGTACACGCGCGGGCGGCAGGAGATAGAGGAGTGGCGGCGCGGTTTCGAGGAGCGCCTCGCCGAGCGTCCGCCCGTGGACCTGCATCCTCTGTCGCGCCAGGTGGCGGCGCTGGACGCGGCGGTACGCGCGATGCACATTCCGCAGCCCGAACCAACCGACCTGCGCCCGGTGCTGGACGCGATCGCGGGCATCCGCATGCCGGAACGCGTCGACCTCGCGCCCGTGCAATTACGGCTCGACACGCTGGAGAGCCGCGTCGCCGACCTCCGCATGCCCGAGCCGTCCCCGGCCCCGGACTTCACGCCGCTCGAGCGGCGGCTCGCGGCGCTCGAGGACGCGGTGCGATCCATTCAAGTGCCGCCCGCGCAGACGGTGGACCTGAGTTTGGTGCTCGAGCGGCTCGGCACGTTGCAATCGCGCGTGGAGAATCCGCCGCCGCCCGGGGTTGAGGTGCGCGACGGCAGCCGCAATCTTCTCGCGCACGCGAGCCACGGCAAGCCGGATGATCTGAAGCAGATCAAGGGCGTCGCCCGCTCTCTGGAGCGCACGCTGCACAAGGTCGGCGTGTTCTACTTCTGGCAGATCGCCGAGTGGTCGCCCGAGGACGTCGCCTATGTCGACAGCAAGCTCACCCAGTTCCACGGGCGCATCGAGCGCGATGACTGGGTGACGCAGGCGGGCGAGCTCGCCGGGCTGCCCACCGCGGCACACCGGCCCGCGCAGCACTAGGACTAGGTACCAGGGCGCGCCGGGCGCGGACCGGTGCGCGCAGCAGCCCGGCAACCGCCGGCCCGCTTCAGCGCAGCTCGGGAAACTCCTGGTAGACCGCCTCGATGGGGATGGCGAAGCCGATACCCTGGACGCCGCTCATCACCATGGTGTTGACGCCGACGACCTCGCCGTTCTCGGTGACCAGCGGGCCGCCGCTGTTGCCGGGGTTGATCGGCGCATCGGTCTGCAGGTACTTCTGCTCGCCATCGCTGCGCGCGCCGGAGAAGATTCCGGAGGTTACGCTGTAGGCGAGTCCCTGCGGATTGCCGATGGTGTAGAGGCGCTGTCCCTGCGCGAGGCTGGCCGAATCGCCGCGTTCGATGTGCGGGCAGTGGTTGGCGGGCAACTGAAACATCGCAAGGTCGCGCCCGTCCGCGAACTCGGCGTGCAGCGAGTCGAACTCGGTGCCGTCGACGAGCCTCACGGTAAACCCGCTGCGGCCTGATTCCTCGACCTGCTCGCTGATGTCCCCCGTGACGCGCCCGGGAAGGTCGGCGAGCATCTGCTGCATGGCCTGGATGCGGCCGTCGAGCTCGACGATCTGCAGGTTGTTGCCCGGCTGCCCGGCGAGCGCGCGACGCAGCTGCTGCGCGCGGGCGAGGTTGGCCCGCAGCTGCTGCTCGGCGACGCCCAGGCGCGCCTGCATCCGCGGGTTGCCGAGCATATCCTTGGCTACGCGCGCGCCGTTGGTATCGACCACGTGCCGGTTGGTGATCACGTGGCAGTCCGCATCGACAATGAAGCCGGATCCCGAGCCCCAGCCGGTCTTGATGAGGACGGTGGCGTTACGCGCGCTTTCGATGACGTTGCGCGCCGGCGAGGATCTGGCCAGCTGCGCCGCAAGTCCGATAAGCTCACGCTGCTGCGGCGCGGCGGACGCCACGGCGGGCGGATGCGACGCCCCCAGCGCGGCCCCCGGCAGGGCGCGAGGTGGCGGGCCGGCGGGATTCGCCGGCGCGGTCGCCCGCCCGTGCATGAGATAGAAGACCAGCGCCGCACTGGCGATGGCGGCGACGGCCATTGCACCCACCCCGAAACCGGAAGCGGGCGGCTGCCCGCGCGCGCCGGCACGCAGCCCGATCTCCGCCAGCTCCTGCTGGTGGCGGAATTTATCGAAATAGATTCCGCACGATGCGCACTGGACCGTGTCGTCCTGCTGGTGCCCGCATTTCGGACAGTCCATGAGGCAAGCCTTATAGCGGCTCCCCGGCCGCCGGACTCGGGGCCAGATCGCACTTTAGCCGTTCAGAACGGATAGTTTATGCCGCTGAACACCGCGGCCCTGCCCTGACCGTAGCCAACGTCGACGTAACCGACGACATAGGGGCTTGCCACGCCGCGCAACCCGAGGCCCACGGTGTGGTGCAGGTGCGCGACCGGGTTGGCGCCCGGGCCCGAAAACACCTGGCCGGCGTCCAGGAACGGCGCGAGCTCCAGACTCACGCGCGTGCCGAAGGCATTGAAGTTCAACACCCGCGCGCGCAGTTCCACCCCGCTCGCAAACAGGTTGCGGTCGAGGTAGCGGTCCGCGCCGTCCGAGCGCAGCGGCTCGCTCTCGGCGGGCACGCTGCGATCACCCCCCAGGCTCGAGAGCGCCCAGAAAGGCGCGTTGGCCGCCGCGAGCATGTAGCGCGCCGTGGCGTGCCAGGCGAGCGTCACGTCGCGGCCGAGCGGCCAGTAATGCCGCGCCTCGGCGCCGAGGTAGCTGTAGGAGACGGAGCTGCCGAGCGCGCGACTTGCGAAGCCCCCGTAGAGCAGGTAACGCGCCCCGGAAGTGGGAATGATCACCGAGTCGCGCGTGTCATAAGTCAGGATCAGGCGCTGCTGCAGCTCGTGCCCGGCGCCGATCCCCTTCAGGCCCGGGAAGCGCGTCTGGATCGACGGCAGGCCCGGCAGCACGCCGGGGAGCACATCGACGTAGCGCACCCGCGCGAGAACGGCAAGCTGCAGCGCCGGGCTGAAGTTGTACCCCAGCTGCGCATCGAGGCGCGCCTGATCGTCGAGGTAGTTCGTCTGGTTCGCCACCCGCGAGTCGTTGCCGAGCCCGAAGAATCTCGGGACGCCACTGCGATCGTAAATCGCCTCGACCGACCAGGAGAGCGCCGTGGCGCGCGTCTGCCCTGCGGTGTAGCGCCCGTCGAACTCGCGTTCGACTCGCTCCTTCAGCCCGCCGACAACCGAGTACTGCGCGTCCGCGGAGGGGAAGCCGAAGATGCGCATGCGGCTGCCCCAGCCGAAGTACTGACTGTGAATGACGTCGGGAGCGATGATCTCTTCGATCTGCTGCTGCGCGTTGGTGTGCAGCAGCGTCGGAATCACACCCAGAGTCAGCCCGCTGTACGGGTCGGTGTCGATCTCCGGGATGGGGATGAAGGTGGGCGGCGCCGACTCGGCCGCCGGCGTACTGCCGGGAGCGCCGGCAGCGGCCGGCGCGCCGAGCAGCGCGACCGCGCACGTAGCGGCTAGCGTCCTAAGCCGCATGGCGCGCGCGCATGGGTTCGTCCCGTCAGCGCGTCGGGTTCCAGCGGTAAGTGCCCTCGAGACCGAAAGTCCGTGGCGCACCCGGGATGTTCCAGGCAATCGTGGGCGTCAGCACCAGAGGCATGCCGGGTCCACCGGGGGTGAAGGACTCGACCGTGCCACCGTTATACGCGTAACGCTTATCGGTGAGGTTGGCGCCGAACAGGGCCAGCTCCCAGGTTTGCGTCGGGCTTGCCAGCACCATGCGTGCGTTGAGCGTTCCGTAGGAGCGCTGGTAGTTGAAATCGTTGATGACGTTCCACTGGATCTTGTCCTGCCAGGCATAGTCGGCGCGCAGCAGCAGATCCCCCGCCGGGGTCGGGATCTGATACATCCCGGCGAGGCTCGCCTGATGGCGCGGCGTCTGGGAGAAATCGTTACCTGACAGGTCCTGAGGCGGCTGGCCGGGGACGGGTGTGTAGAGGAAGCTCTGGTAGCGCGCATCCGTGTAGCCGAACGAGGCTTGCAGCGAAGCTTGGCGCGTGACCCGCCACTGGGTCTCGAGCTCCGCTCCGCCGATGCGCGCCCGGCCGGCATTGATGACCAGCGTTTCCGGCGTCCCGCCAGCGCTGAGCTGCGCGAGCAGCCGCTGCATGTCCTCGTACTTGCCGTAGAACACATCGCCGTTGACGGCGAGCGCGCCGCCCAGGAGGTCGGCCTTCAGGCCCACCTCGAAGTCGGTCAGCTGCTCGGGGCGAAACGGCTCATCCTGCAGTGTCGCGAGCGGGGCGTTCCACCCTCCCGAGCGCTGGCTGCGCCCGAGCCGCGCGTACGCGTTCAGCTGCGGAAGTAAGCGGTAGCGGGTCGACAGCTCCCACGACCAGAACCCGAAGCTCACGCTCTTGTCGATCGCCGGGCACGGTCCAGGGCCGGTACCGCCAATGGTGCAGCTCTGGGCAGGCCCGA
>JBOIAH010000328.1:0-6861 GCA_050739055.1 Steroidobacteraceae bacterium
GCTCCCGGCGGCCGTCGCGGCGTTGACCGCCATCGCGGTGCGCGGTGCGCGCCGGCGCGGCCGCGGACGCATTCCGAGCGGTCTCTGCGCCCGGCGCCGCCGGCTCGCCGACCAGCAGCCGCTTGAGGCGCGACCAGAAGCCGTTGTGCGCGGCTGCGGAAGCCGCGCCGGAGGGCGCGGCAGCGGCGGCAGGAGTCGCGGCCACCGGCGCGGACGTGGCTGGCAGGAGCGTCGCCACCGCCGGCGCTTCGGACTGAGGCTTCTTGTCCTGCGCCGAACCCGGTTCCACCACCTCGGGAGCGGTGGGCATGAGATAGGTCGCCTGGCGGTGCTCGGGCAGGTCCAGCTCGTCGTCGCGCACGCGCTTGATCGAGTACTCGGGGGTCTGGATATTCTCGTTCGGCACGATGATGAGCTCGGCCTCGCTCTTGTCCTCGAGCGTGCGCAGCCATTCGCGCTTTTCGTTGATCAGGTAGGTCGCCACCGCGACCGGCACCTGCGCGATGACCCGCGCGGTGCGGTCCTTGCGCAGCTCCTCCCCGATCAGGCGCAGCACCGCGAGCGTCATGGATTCGACGCTCCTGATGCCGCCGATGCCGACGCAGCGCGGGCAGACGATATGGCTGGTTTCCCCGAGCGAGGGGCGCAGGCGCTGGCGCGACATCTCGAGCAGTCCAAAGCGCGACAGGCGCCCGATCTGGATGCGGGCGCGATCCATTTTCATGGCATCGCGCAGGCGGTCCTCGACGTCGCGCTGGTTCTTGGTGGACTCCATGTCGATGAAATCGATGACGATCAGCCCGCCGATGTCACGGATGCGCAGTTGGCGGGCGAGCTCGTCCGCGGCCTCCAGATTGGTGTTGGTCGCGGTGGTCTCGATGTCGCTGCCGCGCGTGGCCCGCGCGGAGTTGATGTCGATGGACACCAGCGCCTCGGTGTAGTCGATCACGATGCTGCCGCCGGAGGGCAGCTGCACCTTGTGGGCGTAGGCCGACTCGATCTGGCTCTCGATCTGGAAGCGCGTGAAGAGGGCGATATCGTCGGTGTACAGCTTCAGGCGCCGCTGCGTCTCCGCCGGCATGAAGCGCTGCATGTACTCCTGGGCCTTCTGGAAGGCCGCCTGGCTGTCCACCAGCACTTCGCCGATGTCGTCGGAGAGATAGTCGCGCATGGCGCGCGTGACCGCATCGCTCTCGCGGAACACGAGGAACGGGGCCGGGCGGTCCTTGGCGGCCGCGTCGATCTGGTCCCACTGGACCTTGAGATTGTCGAGGTCCCACTGCAGCTCCGAGGCCGAGCGGCCGACGCCCGCGGTGCGCACGATGGCGCCCATGCCGTCCGGGATACGCAGCTGGCTCATGACCTCGCGCATCTGGTCACGGTCCTCGCCCTCGATGCGGCGCGAGACCCCGCCGGCGCGCGGATTGTTCGGCATGAGAACCAGAAAGCGGCCCGCGAGGCTGATGAAGGTCGTGAGCGCTGCGCCCTTGGTGCCGCGCTCTTCCTTCTCGACCTGTACGATGAGTTCCTGCCCCTCGGACAGCAGCTCGCGGATGTTCATCCGGCCGCCCTGGGGCTGCTGCCGGAAGAACTCCTTGGAGACTTCCTTCAGCGGCAGGAAGCCATGGCGCTGCGTGCCGTAGTCGACGAAGCAGGCTTCGAGCGAGGGCTCGACGCGGGAGATGCGGGCCTTGTAGACGTTGGCTTTTTTCTGCTCGCGGGACGGTAAATCGATACTCAGGTCAAACAGTTTCTGTCCATCAACCAGCGCTACGCGCAACTCCTCTTCCTGAGTTGCATTCACTAGCATTCTCTTCATGTGCCCCTACTGTGCGGTGAGGGGCCGGCAAGCACGCGGCGGGAGGCCGCGGGACGAGACGTCCGCGGCAGCGAAAGTTCCTTAAACCTGGCGAATGAGAGCGAGTCTCGTTATTCACGTTGCTGACCGCCTCGTTACAGGCGGTACGGAAAGGAAACCTTCGGTGAACTCGACCGATGGCGCCGGCTCCGGAAGTCTCAGGTTGAGAGATTCAACGCGGATGGCGCGACCTTGGCGGCCCAATGCGATGGCCTCGATTCAAGAGGTCCAACTAACAGACTGGGGCCTGTGGCCGCCAGCCAATTGGCGCGTCCGATTCACGGACGACCGGCAGAGTATACTCGACAGACCGTTGTAGAAACAATGCCTTACGCAGAGAACCCCTTGCAGGAGCGCGACCGCAACGAAATCCGCACCAAGGTCGCGCACCTCACGGTGGGCCTGGAGGAGGCCGGCCAGAGGCTGGACAATTTCGTGCACAAGCGCCTGGGCGGTGTGCCGCGCAGCCGCGTGTACCGTGTGATTCGCAAGGGAGAGGTTCGCGTCAATGGCCGGCGCGCCGGTCCCGAGACGCGCCTCAAGCCGCATGATCGGATCCGCCTGCCCCCGGTGCGGGTGCTGCCGCCGGCGGACCCCGGCACGCCCTCCGCGGATCTGCTCGAGAGAATTGCCAGGGCCGTGATTCACGAGGACGAGAGGCTGATGGTGCTTGACAAACCCGCAGGCGTCGCGGTTCACGGGGGCAGCGGGGTGAGCGCCGGCGTCATCGAGGCTTTGCGCGCACTGCGGCCGCAAGAGTCCCTCGAGCTCGTGCATCGCCTCGATCGGGATACGAGCGGGTGCCTGCTCATCGCGCGCCACGCGCCCACGCTGCGTGCGCTGCACGCGCTGCTGCGCACCGAGGGGTTCGAGAAGCGCTACCTCGCGCTGCTCAAGGGCAAGTGGGAGCTCGGCGCCAAGCGCATCGAGGTTCCCCTGCGCACCGATACGCGAGTCAGCGGCGAGCGTACCGTGCGCGCCGACGCGTCCGGCAAACCTTCCTCGAGCAGATTCCGGCCGGTGCAGTTCTTCGGCAGGACGGCGACACTCGTCGAGGTCACGCTCGACACCGGACGCACGCACCAGATCCGGGTGCACGCGCAGCACGCCGGCCACCCGGTCGCCGGCGATGCCAAGTACGGCGATGCGGATTTCAACAGCGCGATGCGGGCGCGGGGCCTCGAGCGGATGTTCCTGCACGCCTCGAGCCTGAGTTTCACCTGGCCACAGGGCGGTGAATTCAGCATCAACACGCCGCTGCCGCCGGCGCTGGCCGCGGTGCTCGAGACGCTCGCCGGGCAGGCTACCCGCGGCCGCGGTGTCAGGGCAGGCGATAGCCCGCGGCGCGCAGCGCCCCGGCGAGCCAGATGAGCGGCAGCCCGATGAGGGCGGTCGGGTCGTGGCTCTCGATGCACTCAAACAGAACGACACCCAAGGCCTCCGCCTTGAAGCCGCCCGCGCAGTCGACGGGCTGCTCGCGCGCGACGTAGCGCTCGATCTCCCCGGCGGTGAGCGAACGGAACACGACGCTCGTGGTGTCCACGTGCGCGCGGTGCAGCGGCGGCTCGCCGCCGATGAGCACGCAGGCGGTGTAGAAACGCGCGCTGCCGCCGCTCAGGGCGGCGAGCTGCGTGCGGCAGCGCGCGGCATCGCCGGGCTTGTCGAGAGTCTCGTCGCCGGCCGCGGCTACCTGATCGGCGCCGATCACGAGCGCGCCGGGATGGCGTGCCTCGACCGCCCGGGCCTTGGCGGTGGCCAGGCGCAACGCGCGATCGGCCGGGGACTCCCCGCGCAGGTGCTCCTCCGCCACCCCGGGAGGCGCCACTTCAAAGTCGAGCCCGAGCCGCGCGAGCAGCACGCGACGGTAGGGGGACGTGGAGGCGAGGAGGAGTAGCGGCACGAAGCTCTCACGGCGATCCTAAATCGCCTTCGAGAAACAATGGCTTAGCCCCAAATCCGACTTTGACTTGGGAAGACTCGCTACCTATTATACGCGCCCCATGTCGCCGCCCTGGTCGAGGCCGCTTGACGTCGACCGGCTGGCTGACGGCGGAGCCGACGTCGACTTTGCCGTCCCGCTCGCCGAATTGTCCGGTCTGCGCTCCCGGAGCGGAAGCGTCGCGGGGGAGGTTCATGGGCGCGCGCACTTCACGCGCCAGCAGGGCGTGGCGGTGGTGGAGCTGACACTGAACGGTGCCGCCACGCTCGAGTGCCAGCGCTGCCTGCAGCCGATGGGGCTGCCGGTGGATACGGTAGTGCGGGTGGGCCTGGTCGGCACGGAGGCGGACGTCGCCCGGGTGCCCGCGGAGCTCGAGCCGATGCTCGCCTCCGGGGGGCGCGTCAGCATCGGCGAGCTCGTCACGGAGGAGCTGTTGCTGACACTGCCCATCGTGCCGCTGCACGCCGGGCGTGCGCCGTGCGTCGCAGCACCCGCGGCAGCCGCGGCCGGGGAGCGTGCGAGCGAGACGTACAAGCCGTTCGCGCGGCTTGGCGAACTGTTGAAACGCTAGAGTTGCATCGAGTTAGTTCAGGAGGTGACCCATGGCCGTTCAAAAGAGCCGCAAGACGCCCTCGCGACGCGGCATGCACCGCTCGCACGACGGGCTCGCGAGGCCTGCGCTGTCGACCGACCCGCAGTCGGGCGAGACACACCTGCGCCACCGCATCACTCCCGATGGTTTCTACCGGGGCCGGCGTGTCATCGAGAAGCCGGCCGAGAGCGACGACAAGGAATAACCCCCGCCCGGACCGACATTCAGCGTGCTGCCGATCGCAATCGACGTAATGAGCGGCGATCATGAGCCGCGCGAATACGTTGCGGGCGCGCTGCGCGCCCTGGCGGACGATGCGGAGCTGCGTGCGCTGCTGGTGGGCGAGCCGCAGCTGATTTCCACGGCCCTGGCGGCCGTGCCCGCCGCGGTGCGCGAACGCGCAGCCGTCGCCGCAGCCTCCCAGGTCGTGGCGATGGACGACAAGCCCCGCGAGGCCTTCCGGCACAAGAAAGACTCCTCGATGCGCGTGGCGATCGAGCTGGTGCACTCCGGAAGCGCCTGTGCTTGCGTGAGCGCCGGCAATACCGGGGCGCTCACCGCGATCGCGCATTTCGTCCTGCGGACACTTCCGGGCGTGGAGCGCGCGGCCATCATCTCCGCGATTCCCGCCGCCCACGGTCATACCCACATGCTCGACCTGGGCGCCAACACCAAGGCGAGCCCGGAGCAGCTGCGGCAGTTCGCCGCCATGGGCGCGATCATCGCCCGCGACGTGTACGGTCTTGCCGCGCCGCGCATCGGGCTCCTCAACATCGGCGAGGAGGACATGAAGGGCCACGAGGTGGTGCAGGCGGCGCACGCGCTGCTGGCGGCGAGCGGCCTGAACTACGTGGGCTTCGTCGAAGGCGACGACATCTTCTCCGGCGACGTCGACGTGGTGGTGACCGACGGCTTTACCGGCAACGTTGCCCTCAAGACCATGGAGGGGGTCGCGGGGCTGATCACCGATCGCCTGCGCCAGGAATTCCAGGCATCGTTCCTTGACCGGCTCGCCGGCGTGATCGCGCGTCCGGTGCTGCGCCGGGCCGCGGCCGCACTCGATCCGCGCCGCTACAACGGCGCCTGCATGGTCGGGCTCGCCGGGATCGTGGTAAAAAGCCACGGGCGCGCTGACGGGGTCGCCTTCTCGCGCGCGATCGGCACCGCCGCGCTGGCGGCGCGCCGCGGACTCACCGAGCACATCTCGCAGGCGCTGCGTGCGCAGGGGACGGGAACTTGATTCACTCGCGCATCGCCGGTACCGGCTCGTACCTGCCCGAGAAGGTGCTCACCAACTTCGATCTGGAGAAGCTGGTCGACACCACCGACGAGTGGATCCGCACCCGTACCGGCATCGAGCGCCGCCACGTCGCCGCGGACGGCGAAACCACGGTCGATCTCGCCGAAGTGGCCGCGCGCCGCGCGCTGCAGGCCGCGGGCGTTGCGCCCGCCGAGGTGGACTTCATCGCCTTCGGCACTACCACCCCGGATCTGGTGTTTCCCAACTGCGGCGTGCTGCTGCAAGCCCGGCTGGGATGCCGCGGCGTACCGGCGTTCGGAGTGGAGACCGCCTGCGCGGGCTTCATGTACGCGCTGTCGATCGCCGACAAGTACGTGCGCTGCGGGGAGGCGCGGCGCGCGCTGGTGATCGGCTCCGAGACCCTGTCGCGCATCACCGACTGGAGCGACCGGTCCACCGCGGTGCTGTTCGCCGATGGCGCGGGCGCGGTGGTGCTCGAGCCGAGCGCGCAGCCGGGAGTGCTCTCGACCCACCTGCACGCCGACGGCGCCTACAAGGATCTGCTGTACTGCGGCAGCGGCGTATCGAAGGGCTTTGCGGCGAAGCTCGCGATCACGATGGCGGGGAACGAGGTCTTCAAGATCGCCGTCACCAAGCTCGGGCAGGCGGTCGATGAGACCCTGGCCGCCAACGGACTGGAGCGCGGGGCGCTCGACTGGCTGGTGCCGCACCAGGCCAACATCCGCATCATCCAGGCGACCGCGCGCCGGCTCGATCTGCCGATGGAGCGGGTCATCGTGACCGTGCAGGAGCACGGCAACACCTCAGCGGCCTCGGTGCCGCTTGCGCTCGACGTCGCGGTGCGCGACGGGCGCATCAAGCGCGGCGACCTGTTGCTGCTGGAAGCCTTCGGCGGCGGCTTCACCTGGGGCTCGGCGCTGGTTCGGTATTAGATGGGCCGAAAGCGCCTCGCGCGCTTTCGGCAGGCCCACCTCCCGACTCGGACAGGCTCGCCGGCAAAAGGCGTGGCTCGATACCACATCTGCCATTCACCTCAGCAGCCGAGCACTTCGTAACAAGGCTGGCGCATGGGCTTTTGCCGGCGCACAGAGGGCCGGTTGCGGTTGTTTACAAACGCCTGCGGCGTTCTCGACAGGCTATCCGCCCGACTCGGGCACAAAAAAACGCCGCGCAGCTGCGCGGCGTTTGTCTTATCGAGAAGTACCTTACTT